>NZ_JBQCGW010000042.1:0-25472 GCF_051955275.1 Pseudobacter sp.
CGCCGGATCCGTCGTCCGAATTTCTGGCAGATGAATCCTTTTGTTGATATCAATGATCCGCTGAATCTCCGCCAGGGAAATCCTGCGCTGACACCCGAGTTCACCAATTCATTCGAGTTCAATTATAACCAGACCTACACCGGTGGAAATTTCCTGGGTGTAGTATATTACCGTTTTTCAACGGATGAGATCACGCAGTACAGCGACACTATCACTACCGCTCAGTATCAGCAACTGAATAATGCAGCTGTTGATCCCAATGCCATCCTGAATACTTTCATCAATGCCAACAGCGAGCAGAACTGGGGCGCAGAACTGACCCTGCAACATAAGTTCGGCAGCAATTTCGATATCACGCCAACGGTGAACCTGCAATACACCAAAGTGAATGCAAAGGTGGCAGAGACCGATCTCAGCAATGAAGGCTTCAACTGGGAAGGCAAACTGACTGCCAATTACAGGATCAGCAGTCCGTCGCCGGTATGGAACAAACTGGGCTTCCAGGTGATAGGAGAGTACGAGTCGCCGGAAGTGATCCCGCAGGGTAAGCGCAAAGAGAGATATAGTGTGGATGTGGCGCTGCGCAAGGATTTTCTGAAAGATAACAAGGCGAGTGTAACACTTGCCGTAAATGATGTATTCAATTCACACCGCTTTGGTGGTATCTACGATACGGAGAATTTCTACCAGGATTTTTACAGGAGAAGGAATGTGAGGTCTGCTAAGATCACCTTTACATGGAAGTTCGGAAAGAGTGATTTCAATCTGTTTAAGAAGGAGAGGGGAAGTGGTGGGGATGATATGATGAGGGATTCTTAAAGGCGGTATGTTCAGGTAGCTTTCACCTTCTCAAACCTGATCTCCGAAACCAACGTTCCTGCAAAGATCAGCAACCCACCCAGCATCAATCTCCATGTCAGCATTTCCTCCAATAAAAAGAAAGCTGCCAGCGCCGCAAATACAGGCTCGAACAGGTAAATGATTGCCACTTTCTCTGCCGGAATATACCGTTGGGAAATATTGGAGATGGTGTACATATACGCGGTGGAAAACAGGGAGCAGTAGATAATGCCTGTCCAGAAATCACGCCCTGCCGGCACCCAGACAGCATTACTGTCAGCCACTGCAAAACATAACATGATCATCGCGCAGGTGAAAAACATGGGAACGATAGTTGGCAGGATATTTCCGGTAATGGAATATCTCTCCACCCGGATCAGGTAAACAGCAAATCCAACGGCTCCGATGATTGTGTAAATATCTCCGGCACCTACAGAAAATGTATCTGTAATGGAAATAACAAACAAACCTGATAAGGCAATCAGAGCCGCGATCCAGATCTTCAGGTCAACAGCCGTTTTGTAAACGAACAACTTTAAAATGGGAATCGCAACTACACAGATCCCCGCAATGAAAGCACATTGTGACGCTGTGGTATGCTTGAGTCCAAGCGTTTGAAAGTAGATCCCTGAAGTCAGTGGAATGGCCAGTAGCATGCCACCAAAGAGACTTTTCCTGTTTATCTTTTTCAACTGCGGAAACAGTACCACTGACAATACTATTGTTGCCAGCATGAAACGATAGAACAGGAAAGTGGATTGTGAGCCGCCGCTCACCGCCATCTTGGTTACCGGAAATGAAATTCCCCAGAAGGCTGTACCCAATACCAGCAGCGCTAAAAACAAATGCTTCTTACTCATATTGCAGGCTCCAGGTTTTTCTTCATCATGATATCTGTCTGTACATCATCGCCCAGCATGAACACATGTTTATCGAAAGGTATAAAACCATTTTTTTCATAGAAACGTAACGCTCTGGCATTATGTTCCCAAACGCCGAGCCATACAAAATCGTATTTTCTTTTTTGAGCAATATTCATCGCCCATTCATACAACAGTTGTCCAACTTTTTTTCCATGGTAGGCCTGGTCTACGTAGATCCGCTCCACTTCAAGACTATTGCCGTTCTTTAATTCCGTCTGAGATGCACCGGTGTTAATTTTAAGATAGCCGATCACTTCATCCCCGATTTGGGCGAAATAGAATTCGCTGCCTGCGGTATTGAGCTCAGCTGATAATTTCTCATCGGAAAAGCTTTGCTGCAGATAGGTGATCATGTTCTGCTCCGTATTGTGCTGCGCAAAAGTATCAATGAAGGTCTTGCGTCCGATACTTTGCAGGGTAGCCAGGTCGGAAGAGGTGACTTTTTTGATGGTTATTTCTTGCATGATATAATCTGTTAAGGGAATGGTTTCTGGGGTTTCAACTCCTTTCTTCCACAAAACTACTAACCCGTTTGATGCTGAAAAATGCTAAATTGAAGTATATTGATGCTGAAAAGGCATTAATAAAAGCAATGACTACCCAACAAATCGAATACTTCCTGCAATTATCGGAAGAACTCCATTACTGGCGGACTTCTTATAAAGTGAACGCAACACAATCAGTACTCAGCCGCCAGATCAAGGCGCTGGAAGACGAGCTGCAGCTACAGCTTTTCAAACGCTCCAACCGGAAAGTGGAACTGACTCCCGCTGGTAAATTCTTACAGCAGCAATGGAAGCCATTGATTGAACGGTTGAAGGCGGCGGCATTATATGCAAGAAAGATCCACCAGGGAGAGGGGGGCAGTATTGCCATCAATCATCCCGGTTCTATCAGTCATGATCTGTTACCTGAGCTGCTAAGCAGGGTAGCAGCTTCGTACCCTGATGTTAAAGTTGAACTGGTACAGGTAAAGCATACCAGGGAAATTGAAATGCTGAAGAGCTTTGAAGTGGATCTTTGCTTCAGCCGCCACAAATATGAAGGGGAATTACTGAGCTCGAAACTGATCCGGGAAGATAGTCTGGCATTGGTAGTACCCGAAGCACACCCGATTCTTACTCTTGCAGGTATCAGTACCAAATCCTTACAGGACGAGCGTTTCATCCTGTCTACATTAACAGATGGAGAGACTTTCCAGATGAAGATAGATGAGCTCTTCTCCACTTATCATTTCAAACCCAATGTGCGTTTTGAATCGGATTTCGGTTCTGTGATATTGAGCCTGGTAAAGAAAGGACTTGGCATATCTGTTATTCCATATTCCTATTCCATGATGAATCATTCAGGCGTTCGGTTCATTGAATTGCCCTATAGAGTGCCACTGTACCTGCATTGGCGACGCGATGAAGAGAATGCTGTGATCAGAAATGTGCTGGATCTGATTGTTTAAAACGGGATCCCCAGATTGATATAACTCTGCACCCTTTTCGTCTGATCGCAATACATAGCTGAGATCTCCAACGGCCCCAGTGCAAAATTATACGAGAACGTCAATGCATATCCTGAAAAGAAATCCGGATAATCGAACAGTTCATTCTTCGTGAACAGGTTATTGAAAAGCACATTAGCGCGTGCTGTGAGATAAGTATTGCTCAATACCATCACCCTTGCACCACCCTGTAACGCCAGCAGGCTGGGGCTGTAGATGGTGCCTTCCTGTAAGCCGGCAAAAGTGATCTGGTTACGGAAGGATTTTGTAAGACCGCCTACAATGTACTCATTCAGCAGGTTCTTTTTATATCCGAAATTGGTACCTCCCTGTGCATTTACCAGTAAGGTAGTGCGCCTGCTGAAGGGGATATAACTTTCAAGATTGGCGGTTACACGGGGATAGGATTCACTGGAAATATCATCTTCAGTAGCCGGAATGGTCTGATTTCCCAAAATCATTTTGATCCTTGGGCTCTGCGTGGCCACATAACCAGCTTCAGCGTCAAACTTAACTCCACGGCGGGGATACACCGCTTTATCCAGCGAGTTATGCCCTACGTACATGAAATTAGTGACCCAGCTGTTGCTGCCCCGGAAATTGAAATCGGATTGAATGGTGGGCGTATATCGCACCCAGTCCCACCTGGATCCGATACCCATGGAGAACCTACGGTTGGAAGAGAACTGAAAACGTCCCCCCGTGCGGAACAGGTTCTGTTTGTAGAGCCCGTCCTGTTTGTATTTATCGTAAGTATAGGTGGCCACATCAAAACGGTCGAACTGCAACTCTGCGATCAATGCAAAATTCTTCAGTCTTCCGAAATATTGCAGGTGCTCGCCGCGGATGCGGAAGCTCTCGCCGATATTCAGGGACACCATACTGCGCGAGTTGGTGGCAAAGAAGTTCCTGGTAGTGAGATTGGCAATCACCCCGATGCCGCTGAAGCGATTGTAATGCAGTCCCAGCTTGGCGAAAGTGAGCGGGTTCTCGGTAACATCGAAGATGATCCTGGCTGTTCCATCGGGCAGGGGCATCAGGGAATAGGTGACGCGTTTGTAATAACGGGTGCCTACCGCCTGGCGCACCATATTGGCCAGCCTTTTGGAGGAGTAATATTGATTGGTGACAAAGTTCATGGTATGCGTGAAGAAGTCCGGGGAGGTCTTCTCTGTACCATTCACTTCATAGGAACTGATCTTTACATGGTCCACAACCGGCAGACGTTCAGGGGTAGGGGGCTCCTGTCCATAAATGGCGTCCAGCGAGTCTTTGAGGGCTTTGAGCTTCGGATATATTTTCCTGCCTTCTTCCAGTCCGATCTCAACAATGGCCTTTGCATCGGCAAAACTGCCCATATTGTATTTGTCCATTGTGAAGGGAACATAGATATCGCATTGCGGCACTTCCACTTTATTGTCTTCCGCCTCGCGGAAGAAAGCCACCTGCATGAGGATCTGGAAGGCGTTGCGCACTTTATCCGAGGGGAGCAGGCCGCTGGCCACATTGCTGCCGATCACAAAATCGGCGCCCATCTCCTTTACGTCGCGCACCGGGAAATTGCGTACCAGTCCGCCATCTATCAGGCGCTTCCCTTTGTAATCAACTGCTGTGAATACGGAGGGAATGGCCATACTGCTGCGTATAGCCGAAACGATCTCTCCGTCTTTCATCACTACCGCTTCGCCGGTTCCTACATCGGTGCCGATGCAGCGGAAAGGGATGCTGAACTGCGAGAAATCCTTGATATTGTAAACCGGGAAGAAGAGCTCGGAGAATTTGATCCAGAGTTCCTGCCCTTCCAGCACACCGCTAGGCAAGCGGAAACGATGGTTCACCCAGGGAAGCTCCAGGATGTATTTGGAGTACTCATCTTTTTCTTCCATGAAGATACTGCGGAGAGAGCTCTGGTTGCTGAGGAGCAGGTCCCAGTCGATGGCCTGTGTGAGCTTGCGGATGCTGTCTGCGGAATAACCGATGGCATACAGGCTTCCGATGATACTGCCCATACTGGTGCCTGTTATATAATCAACTTTAAGGCCGGCCGAGTCGATGGCCTTGAGGATGCCGATATGCGCCAGTCCCTTGGCTCCGCCTCCACTGAGTGTAACGCCAATCTTAGGGCGTACGGAGCGGGTTTGGGCCTGTACTAACGGTAATGCACACATGAAGATCAGGGCCAGCACAATTTTCCTGGCTAAGGTTCTACTCAGCATATCACCAATTTAAGAAGGAAATGGGTAACCTTCGATATCCTTTCTGCGAAAAAAATCCTATTTATTGGCCTGTTCTTCCAGCTCCATCACCTTTTCAAAAGCCACTTCATATTCTGCAGTAAGCGTTTTGAGCGATGCGTTGATGGTTTTGAGGCTGGTTTCCGTTGCTACGAATTTGTTTTTATCGGCATATGTCTCCGGGGCAGCAAGCAATGCTTCCTGCTCTGCTTTCTTCTTATTCAGGTCTTCGATCTTCTGTTCCAGCTCCTTGAAGAGTTTCTGTTGTTTCTGCAGTTCCTTTTTAGCTTCCTTATTGATGGGAGCATTGGCCACTGGTTTGGGAGCGGGTGTTTCCTGTTTGGAAGCAGGAGCGGGCTCGGCTTTCCTTTCGGCTTTTTTCTCCTGTCTGGCGGCAGCGGCTGTGGCGGCCTGGTTACGCGCCATCCTTTCTTTCCATGCCACCCATTCTTCATATCCTCCATCAAATACCTTGATGGCATGTTCATCGATCTCCCAGATCCGGTTGGCTACTTTGGAGATGAAATACCTGTCGTGGCTCACCATGATCAGGGTACCCTGATAACGGTTGAGTGCATCTATGAGGAGATCAACCGAGTGCATATCAAGGTGGTTGGTAGGCTCATCCAGCATGAGGAAGTTGGCCTTGCTCACGATGGTTTTGGCGAGGGCCACACGGGCTTTCTCACCACCACTGAGCACCTTGATCTTTTTATCTGCGTCATCCCCGCTGAAGAGGAAACAACCCAGCAGGGTGCGCAGCTCCAGCTCGGTCTTCTGAGCGCCGCAGGTCTTCATTTCATCAAGCACGGTATTATTGAGACCGAGGGATTCCAGCTGGTGCTGTGCGTAGAAGCTTTCTTCCACGTTATGGCCCCAGCGGCGGTCGCCTTCGAATGGTTCGATGCCGGCAATGATGCGGAGCAGGGTTGATTTTCCCTTGCCGTTGGCGCCGATCAGTGCGATCTTATCGCCGCGATCGATCTCTGCGCCTGTATTTTCAACAATGGTATTGTCACCGAATTTCTTGGTGATATGTTTGAGCTCCACCAGTACTTTCCCAGGCACTTTGTCTACCTGGAAGTTGATGCGGATATCCGGGCGCTCTACAATCACTTCTTCCACGCGGTCAAGCCTGTCGAGACGTTTGGCAATACTCTGCGCCTGTGCGGCTTTGGAGGCTTTAGCCTTGAAACGTTCTATGAATCTTTCCTGCTGGCGGATATAATCCTGCTGGTTCTCATAGGCGCGTTGCTGAAGGTCTGAACGGATCTCTTTTTCCTTCTGGAAGAAATCATAGTTGCCGTTGTAGATATGCAGTTGACGCTGGTACACTTCAACGATCTTGGTGACCATGCGGTTGAGAAAATATTTATCGTGGCTCACTATCACCACGGAACCCTGGTAATGGATGAGGTATTTTTCCAGCCATTCGATGGAGGGGAGGTCAAGGTGGTTGGTAGGCTCATCCAGCAGGAGCAGGTCGGGCGCCTGGAGGATCATTTTGGCCAGGAGCACACGCATCCGCCAGCCACCGGAGAATTCCTTGTAGGGGCGCGACAGTGCCGCATTTTCAAAGCCGAGGCCCTGCAGCACTTCCTCTGTGCGGTGCTGAATGGTGTATCCGTCCAGGGTGTCCATCTCGTGGAGCCTGTCGGTATACGCGATGAGGGTGGCTTCGTCCCCGGTCCTTTCCAGTTCATGGCCCAGTTCCTCGATCTCTTTTTCCAGTTGCAGCACGCGCTCGAATGCGCCCATGGCCACCTGGAGGATGGTTTCACTGGTGTCGAAACTGAGGAGGTCCTGGTGGAGATAACCGATGGTAGTGGTGCGGCTTCTTTCCACCGTTCCTTCGGAAGCGGAGTATTGTCCTACCAGTAATTTGAGCAGGGTGGACTTACCCGTACCATTGAATCCCACCAGTCCGATGCGCTCATTAGGTTGAATATGCCAGGTGGCATTTTCAAAAAGTATCCTGGATCCAAATTCAAATGTTACGTTCGTCAGGCCTGCCAGCATATGATGTAGTCTTTTTACGCCGCAAAAGTAACACAATCATGCCGTAACATCCAGAAATGTTACATTTGGGAAATTTTTATTCTGATGAAAAAAGGTGTACTTGTTATCCTGGTCCTGGTGATGCTGGCTGTTGCAGGCTGGCTGATCTGGGGTGGTAAAAAAGAAGCTGAATCCGGTCCGAAACAGCAGCCGCTTACCCAGGCTGATAATTCCGATGCGTTCAATAACTCTTTCGGTGCCCTGCTCACTGCCTATTACAGCGTAAAAGACGCGCTGGTGGCCGGTGATACGGCTAAGGCTTCCGCAGCAGCCAATCAACTGGCACTGGCGGCAGACAGCCTGAAAGTTGGGGAGATCAAGGGCGACAGCCTCGGAGTGATCAAGCTTACTGCCCAGGATTATTCCGGCACCATCAGCGGTTCAGCCAAAGCCCTGGCCCTGGAAGCAGGACTGGAAGCCAAGCGTAAAGAGTTCAAAATGATCTCTGAAGCCCTGTTCCCGCTTTTCCAGACCGTTCGTTATGATGGTCAGAAGGCCTACTGGGTGCATTGCCCCATGGCTTTCAACAATACCGGCGCCAACTGGATCAGCAAGGACTCTGCCGTGCTCAATCCTTATTTCGGCGAGGCCATGCTCAAATGCGGATCGGTGGAAAGCACCATCGATTTTACCCAACAATAATCAGTGAAGTCATTCCCCCTCCTGGTATATGCTCTGATGATCTCCCTGGCCGCCTCCGCGCAAACGAAATATACGCTGAGCGGATTTGTGAGAGATTCCCTGTCGGGCGAATCCCTGATCGGAGCCACTGTTCAGGTGCAGGATGACGGATCTGTTACCAGTAACCAATACGGTTTCTACTCACTTACTTTGCCGGCAGGGGAATACACCCTGCTGGTTTCATTTGCAGGCTACCAGTTGCAGCAACTGACCATCAGGTTCGATAAGAATATCAGTCATAATTTCCAGCTGCTGCCCAGGGGGGCGCTCCAGGAAGTGATCGTCAGCTCCCGGAAAAAAGATGGTAATGTGATGAATGCCCAGATGGGCAAGATAGATCTCAGCATGCAGCAGGTGAAAGCCGTACCTGTATTGCTGGGCGAGGTTGACCTCCTCAAAACCCTGCAACTCCTGCCGGGTGTACGCAATGCCGGTGAAGGCAATACCGGGATGTATGTCCGCGGCGGCGGCCCGGATCAGAATCTCATCCTCCTGGATGATGCCATCGTATACAATACCGGCCACCTTTTCGGTTTCTTTTCCATTTTCAACAGTGATGCCATCAAAAATATCTCCCTCATCAAAGGTGGGATGCCTGCCCAATATGGCGGCAGGCTCAGCTCCGTGCTGGACATTGCCATGAAAGAAGGGAATATGAAGAAGTTTGAAGTGGAAGGAGGCATCGGGGCTATCGCATCAAGAATCTCTGTACAGGGCCCGCTGAAAAAAGATAAAGCTTCTTTTATCGTTTCCGCCCGGCGTACTTATGTAGACATGCTGGTGAAACCCTTCATCAAAAAGAGCAGCAATTATCATGGCTCTGGTTATTATTTCTACGACCTGAACGCCAAAATGAATTATAAATTCTCGGACAGGGACAGGCTCTATCTCAGTGGTTATTTCGGAAGGGATGTTTTTGATTTCAGGAGCAGGCAGCGCTCGTTCAGCGCCAATATCCCCTGGGGAAATTCAACAGCCACACTGAGATGGAACCATGTTTTCAACCGCAAGCTGTTTGCCAATACCACTATCGTTTACAACGATTATAATTTTGCGTTTGGCGCCACGCAGCAGGATTTCACGCTCAACCTGGCATCCGGCATCCGCGATCTTACGGGAAAGATCGATATCGATTTCTATCCTTCACCATCGCATAAAATGAAATTCGGCGCCATTTACACCAGGCACCGCTTCACCCCCAATATTCTCACGGGCAACCAGGGCGATACCCGGCTGGAACCGAATAATGAAAGCAAGAAGTATGCGCTGGAGTCAGGAGTGTACGTGCAGGACGACTGGGCCATCAGTGATCGGCTGCAGGCCAGTGCAGGACTGCGTTACAGCAGCTTTTCGCAGATCGGTCCGTATACCGTCTTTCAAACGGATGAAGATGGGAACAAGCTTGACAGCACCCTGTATGGAAAGGGAAAAACCGTAAAGAATTATGGAGGGCTGGAGCCGCGGCTCACGCTTCGTTATACCATCGATGAGGCCACCAGTATCAAGGCAAGCGCCGGCCGTAATCTGCAATATATCCACCTGGTGAGCAACGCGGGATCTACCCTTCCTACGGACCTCTGGGTGCCAAGCACCTACAGGGTAAGGCCACAGATCAGCTGGCAGTATGCATTGGGGTTGTTCAGGAATTTCAACAACAATATGTTTGAAACCTCCGTGGAAGTTTATTATAAATCGATGGAGAACCAGATAGAATACGGTGAGGGGTATACGCCGAGCCTGAAAGATCCTGAAAGCGAATTCGTATTCGGAAAGGGATGGAGTTATGGCTCGGAATTCTTCTTCAATAAAACCAAAGGAAGGCTTACGGGCTGGCTGGGTTATACGCTCAGTTATACCTGGCGGAAATTCCCCGGATTGAATGATGGAGAAAAATATCCTGCAAAGTTCGACCGCAGGCATGATCTCTCACTCGTGAGCATGTACCAGATCAATCCCAAATGGAAAGTTTCCGGTGTATTTGTGTATGGGACCGGAAATGCCACCACCTTACCCGAAAGATTCTATGTGGTCAGCGGGGTGCTGACCCAGGAATATGGCAAGATCAATACCTACCGCCTGCCGGCTTATCATCGCCTTGACCTCTCGGCCACGCTCACCCCGAAAAAGAAACCTGCTCAGAAATGGGAGCAGAGCTGGGTTTTCAGTATTTACAATGTCTATAGCCGGCTCAACCCATACTTCATTTATTTCGACCAGGAAGGCAGCGCTCTCAGTGGTGAACTGAAGATCCAGCCCAAACAGGTGAGCCTTTTCCCCGTCATTCCCGCTGTTACCTGGAATTTCAAATTCTGATTTATTTCCCGGCACACTAGTACAGCAACCATATTCTGTTGTTTCTATAGAATGTAAATGCTTACCTATGGAATTCAGGATACAGACAAAGGCTGAATACGATGCCGCTATGAAAGCCATTCTCGAGCTCATGAATAAAGGGGAGGAGAATCTCACAACATCCGAACGTTCCGCTATTTTCAGGATGGCAGTGGCAGTTGAAAGGTATGAAGACCTGCTGCTCAGGCCTGAAGACTTCCGGGCGGATTTCCTCAAAATGTACAATTGACCTGTCTCTTATCTTAGATCATACCTGAATTTCACCACTGCGCTTTTGGTTTCACTGGAAGAGATCCTGATCTCATATTTTTTCTTTCCTGCGGTTACGATCATCAATGAAGTATTGGGCGGGATGCGGCCGAGGTTTTCGGCATACATCATCAGCTCATAATCTGAGTTGGGCATGGCGTTTATGTTCAGTGTCAGCGGGCGGTCCGTCAATCTTTTTTTATAGAGCAGCAGTGCACCGTTGAGAAAAACACTGACGGTGTCGTCGTCGATCTCTGCATTGTCGTACAGGTCGATCCGGATCCGGGAGGTATCCACTTTCAATGTTTCCACCACTTCTTTATCGCGTTGTTTCAGACTGATCCTTTGCTGGAGTTCCGCAAGGCTGTCTGTTTGTTGTACCGTTACCGGAAAAATCGGTTGTACCTCCCTGTGAAGTGCGATATTGCCCGGACTGCAGGCATGGCTATTGCCCATTTCGTGGCCCGTCCATTGACCTTCCAGTGTTTCCTCTTTTTCTTTTACGGCAAAGTTCAATTGATAGGTTTTGATGCAGGGAATGCACTGTGGCGGCACATTGTAGCTGAGCACACTGCTTTCTATCAGTACCAGTCTTTTTGTTTGAGGATTGTACCGGCCTTTGAAGATGGTTTTGGTGAATTGTTCCCTGCTCACATAGCTGTAGGCATTTCCCATGATCAGCTGTTCGTTACTATACTCGATATGCAACTCAAGTCCGTATTCCGGAAAGCAGCCCTGTGCGCCCTGCGTGCGCTTGCCGCGCCAGATACCGGTGAGGTTCTGAGCAAAGCTGGCGTGGGCGAAAAGCAGGAACAGGAAAATGGAAAGAAGTCGCATCCGCGGTGTTTCCATTAATTTCCACTTTCTCTTTCACATCTCATATCAGTTTTATGTAAGCGGTAAGTTGCCAGTTGTGAGCGCATGGCCAGTAGTGAGGATGTTGCCAGTAGTTAGAGGTTGACAATAGTTAGAGTGTTGCCAGTAGCTCGCGTCTCCGCGAGCGATGGGCAGCACACACTACGGCTTCGTTTTATCATACCTGAACACCACCACTGCATTCTTCTGTTCAGTACTGGTAATGCGCACTTCATAGTATTTGCTGCCTGCATTCACCACCATCAGGGATGTGTTGGGAGGAATTTCGCCCAGGTTCTCCGCCACCATTACCAACTCATGCGTATCATCCTCCTCGCTGAGCTCGATCTCCACAGTGAGCGGGCGGTCTGTAAGCCGCTTTTTGGAAAGCACCAGTTTCCGGTTATGATACACCGAGATGGTATCATTATCGATAGCCCCGTTATCATAAATATTGATGATCAGTTTACGGGCGCTGGTATAGATCGTTTTTACAACTTCATTGTCGCGGCCCGAAATGGCTTTTGGAACGGGCAGTACCGGCCGTGGTTTTACTTCCACTTTTTTGATGGTATCCAGCTTTGGCTGGAGTGGCATGGTGGTAACCGGAGCAGGCGGGGTGCTCTTCACTACCGGTTCCGCTGGTTTGGGAACGGGTTTGGAAGCAACGGGAGGTTTGGTAGCCGGCTTTGTTGCCGCGGGTTTGGTGGCCGGTTTGGTGGTTGCCGGTGGTTTGCTGGTAACGGTATTGGGTTGTGGCTGTGGTTTTGCGGGTTCTGCTTTGGCCACGGGCGGTTTTTTCTCTGCTTCTTTCTTCAGCAAAAAAGGCTCTTTATAAAAATCGGAGCTGGTTACTTTTCGCAGGAAAACCCGGCCTCTTCCGCAATTGGAGGAGTCTGAAGTGTTCATGCTGGTGTAAGTGCCTTCCAGGAATTCTTCATTGCCTATTTTGGAGTATTGTAGGAAGTACGTCATCACACAGGCATCCGAGCGGCCGCTCATGCGGACTTCCACAATTTTCAGTTCTTCGATGAAAACTTTTTTGGTAAGCGGATTCACGGTGCCACGCGCAGTGGCTTTGCCATAAAATACCGTGGTAAGGTAAGAATAGGTGACGCCCTCAAAGGCTTTGGCATGCTGATCAACCTGCAGTTCGATCTTGTAGCGGCTTTCCTGGCCCATGGCTTCGAGATAGCGGCTGTTCTCAGACTTGAAATTACCGCGCCAGATACCGGTCAGGTCCTGGGAATTGGCGGAAAGGCTGATACCAAATAACAGAAAGAATATAAATCGCTTCATGAATGATCCCTCACTGTAGCAAATTAGTTAAAACCTTATGTTACGACAAATATCGTAAGTGGCAGTCTGCAAATTCTTAGTTAAATTTGCAGACCCTGGTGGGTGTTCAGGGCAGGCGTAAAAAATTAAAGCCGCCAAGATACAGCATTCCAGGGGATCGGCCTCATAAAAAAGAAGCGGAGTAAAAACATTATGATCAGGATTACATTCCCCGATGGAGCAGTACGGGAGTATCAACAAGGAATTACTGCAC
Organism: Pseudobacter sp.; assembly: GCF_051955275.1. Classification (NCBI taxonomy): domain Bacteria; kingdom Pseudomonadati; phylum Bacteroidota; class Chitinophagia; order Chitinophagales; family Chitinophagaceae; genus Pseudobacter; species Pseudobacter sp. The sequence goes on from NZ_JBQCGW010000042.1 coordinate 13,237, forward strand.
TGGAAATAGCGAAATCAATCAGTGAAGGGCTGGCCAGAAAAGTGCTGGCTGCCAGCGTGAATGGCCAGACATGGGATGCCACGAGGCCGATCAACGAAGATGCAACGGTAAAATTTCTCACCTGGGACGATAAGGAAGGAAAGTCCACGTTCTGGCATTCTTCCGCGCACCTGATGGCGGAAGCGGTGGAAGGGATGTTCCCCGGCGCCAAATTCTGGGTTGGACCAGCGCTCGACAATGGCGGTTTCTATTATGATATCGACCTGGGCGGCCGTTCCATTTCGGAAGAGGACCTGGCCAAACTGGAAAAGAAGATGAACGAACTGGCCAGACAGAACAACGCCTACGTGCGTAAAGCCATTCCCAAGACGGAAGCCGTTAGTTACTTCACAGAAAAAGGAGACGAATACAAACTCGATCTGATCAGCGGTCTTACAGACGGCGAGATCACATTCTATACCCAGGGCGGGTTCACCGACCTCTGCCGCGGGCCCCATATTCCCAGCACAGGTCCCATCAAGGCCATCAAGCTCACCAATATTGCAGGGGCCTACTGGAAGAATGACAGCAATAACAAGATGCTGACCCGCATTTATGGTATCAGCTTCCCTTCTCAGAAGGAACTGGATGAGCACCTCACCATGCTGGAGGAAGCCAAAAAGCGCGACCACCGCAAACTGGGTAAAGAGCTCGGCATCTTCACCATGGATGATGATGTTGGTCCTGGTCTTCCCCTGTGGATGCCCAACGGTACCATCATTATCGAGGAACTGGAACAACTGGCCAAGGAAACCGAAAAGGCTGCAGGCTACAAGCGTGTGGTAACGCCGCATATCGCTAAAGAGAGCATGTACCTCACCAGCGGTCACCTTCCCTATTACGAGGACAGCATGTATCCGCCCATGGAGCTGGACGGCACCAAGTATTACCTGAAGGCCATGAACTGTCCGCACCACCATAAGATCTTTTCAGCGGAGCCGCGCAGTTACAAGGACCTGCCATTGCGCCTTGCTGAATATGGTACCTGTTACCGCTACGAACAGAGCGGGGAGCTTTTCGGCCTGATGCGCGTGCGCTGCCTGCATATGAACGATGCGCATATCTATTGCAGCCGCGAGCAGTTTGCTGCCGAATTCCGTGCAGTGAACGATATGTACCTCAAATATTTTGACATTTTCGGGATCGATAAATATGTAATGCGTCTCAGTCTTCACGACCCCGCCAAGCTCGGTAAGAAATATATCAATGAGCCGGAGCTATGGCTGGAGACCGAAGAAATGGTACGCCAGGTGCTGAAGGAAAGTAAAATTCCGTATGTGGAGGTTCCCGATGAGGGCGCTTTCTATGGCCCCAAGATTGATGTACAGATCTGGAGTACCATCGGCCGTGAGTTCACCCTGGCCACCAACCAGGTGGATTTCGCCCAGGGCAAGCGTTTTGAGCTGGAATATACCGGCACGGACAATGCGCCCAGTACGCCGCTGATCATCCACCGCGCGCCGCTGGGTACCCACGAGCGCTTTATCGGCTTCCTGCTGGAGCATTATGCGGGTAAATTCCCTACCTGGCTGGCGCCACTGCAGGTGAAGATCCTGCCTATAAGCGACAAGTTCATGCCTTATGCAAATACTCTTTTAGAATCCCTGAAAAATGCGGATATTCGTGCAGAGGTAGATGATCGCAATGAGAAGATAGGAAAGAAGATCCGTGATACGGAACTGATGAAAGTACCTTATATGTTCGTAGTGGGAGAGAAAGAGATGAATGAGAACAAGGTATCGGTACGCAGGCAGGGTAAAGGAGATCTGGGAGCTGTTGATGTTGATACCATCATCAATCAGCTGAAACAGGAGATCAGAACGCGGAAATCAGATTAGGAGCGGCCCGCGAATAAAGCCCGCTTCAAAAACTTAAAAATTGTAAACGTAAAAATTGTAAATGGCATTTCCACCAAGACCACCGAGAGGTAACTTTAATCCGCGTTTCAGAAAAGAACAGCAACAGGAACATCGTACCAATCACATGATCAGGGTACCGCAGGTGCGGTTAGTAGGAGACAATGTGGAAGTTGGCGTCTATAACACGCAGGATGCGTTGAAAATGGCGCAGGAGCAACAACTTGATCTGGTTGAGATTTCCCCGCAGGCGGATCCCCCGGTGTGTAAGATCATTGATTATAATAAATTCCTGTACGAGAAGAAGAAGAAGGAAAAAGAGATGAAGGCCAAGAGTAAAACGGCGGAGGTTAAAGAGATCCGTTTTACACCAGGTACCGATGATCACGATTTTGATTTCAAGGCACGCCACGCAGAGAGTTTCCTGAAAGAAGGCAATAAGGTAAAGGCCTATGTGCAGTTCAAGGGCCGCGCCATCATGTTCAAGGAAAGAGGAGAGCTGGTGCTGCTGAAATTTGCAGAGCGCCTTGCAGAAGTAGGACAGCCGGAAGGCCTTCCTAAACTGGAAGGGAAGCGTATGCTGATGATCATTGCGCCTAAAACAGCCAAGAAGAAGAAAGAAGGCCAGGAGTAGTCCTGCCTTCAATGAATACAAGGTTGCAGCTTAAGGGTTGCAACCTTTTTTTATTTCGCTGCCACCAGCCGCTCGCGTCCCCGCGAGTGACGGATATTCCGTCGCCTCCGGCGGTACGGCGCCCGCCAGAGGCGAGCAAATACAAGTCACTCGCGGGGACGCGGGCGACCGGGCACACCGGAACAGAGGCGCCTGAAGAAAACAAAAAGTAAGAAACTTACTTTTTGTTTTTGGGAAAAATTATACTTTTTCCCGTAGTTAAACTACATGCCATTGCATAGCAGAATTTTGCAGGATTATTCTGCATCCGTAATTGTTTATTCCAAACTTTGATTATTTTTAATTCACTTAATCAGCCATCCATTTATACCTTTCATTCATTCACTTATACCAGTGAACAGTACACGGAAATCCTTATCCGACGGGTATTTTATCACTAACCTCATTCTCAAATGGTTTATTCTGACGACGAACTCCTGCAATTGTTCAATGATGGTGCGGAGCGGGGATTTATCGGAGTGTATGAAAAATTCTGGTTGAACATTTATCATTATGTCCTGCGTATGGGCCTCGGAGCTGATGACGCAAAGGATATCACCACGGAAACCTTTATCAAGTTATACAACCGCAAAAAAGTTTTCGAGCGGCTCAATAATATTCTGGCTTACCTGATGACCACGGCCAGAACAACTGCCATCGATCTCATGAACCGGAAAATGAAGCAGGGAGAGCTGGGAGAATCAATTCCCGATACAACTGATACCAGTGCAGAAGAAGCAGCATACAACGAGGAAGTAACGCAGGAAACCCTCCGGGCCGTACTGGAAGAGATCGATAAACTACCCAACCAGTGCAGGACCATCTTTGTACTGGCATTCCTGCACGAAAAAAGCAATGCAGAGATCGCGTCGCAACTGAATATCGTGGAGAAAACAGTACGTAACCAGAAACACAGGGCACGCCAGCACCTCCGGTTGACCATCCCTCTGAAGAACTGGATGAAAAACTGGATCGTTACCTAGCAAGCTGACCCTTACAACAAAGCAATATGCCGGATACCGTCAGGAGGACCGCCCAACTGGTCCTTAAATACTGGAGACAGGAATTACAGGAAGAGGAGCTCAATGAGCTGCTCGACTGGGCCAACCAGTCGGAAGCAAATAAAGAAACATTTGCACGTCTCACCAATCCGGATTTCCTGGTCAGCAGCCTGCGCGATCTCTCCCTGGTTAAGCAGGAAATGCGCGACCGGATCTGGACTGAATTATCACTTACCGGAGAGGCTGATCCTGGCGATCTGACGGAGACGGACAACCGTAATTTTGAAAAAAGGCAGACTAACTACCGGAAATGGATTATTGCGGCGGCCTTACTGCTGATAATTTCCCTGATGACTTTCTGGTGGACTGGAAAGAACAGAACGGGTATGGCAGACGCAACGCCGGAGGGTAAAGAAGAAAAGCGAACCACCGGTAATGCCAGGTTGCTTCAACTGGCAGACGGATCACTTATCAATACGGATACTATTGAGAACGGCCTTGCCGTAAATGCAGGATCGCTCATCCTGGTGAAGGATTCAGGTATCCTGCGCATCAGTTCCCTGGGCAAAGCCGCAGACAGCGGCAGCTTTGCCATATTCTCCACTCCGGCAGAAGGTATTGGCCGCCTCAGTTTACCGGATAGTACGGAAGTATGGCTCAATGCTGCCAGCTCCCTGAAGTTCCCGCATACATTCAAAAAAAGCGAAAGAGTGGTGGAAGTAACAGGAGAGGCCTGGTTTCATGTCCGGCACCACCAGGGGGATAGGAGAAGCGCGCCGTTCCGGGTGCATACGGCAAAAATGGAAATGGAAGTACTGGGCACCAGCTTCAACGTGAATGTATACCCGCGGGAGCGTTTTGCCACTGCCACCCTGGAGGAAGGCAGTATGCGTGTTTGGAAAAAAGTATCGGTCACTGCTGAAAATAAAAATGCAGAAAACAAACTGCTTGATGTGGTATTGAAACCCGGGCTGCAGGCACAGGTGAGCAACGATAACCAGGAAGGGGCCGATATGGGAGGCATCCGGGTGGAAGCGGTGAATTTGGCTGAAACACTTAGCTGGAAGCAGAAATAAAACACCGTGTAGCCGGTATGCCATTGCTGGCAGCTCCGGTACACGGAGTATAAACCAGGAAGGGGCTAAACATTGAATGAGTTATACGAAGATATGTCCGTAGCGTGAAGCACACAAAGCGCCTGTATATAACGCGGGAGCTGGCAGTGCAGGGCGTTTTTAACCACCCATATATGGTTTGCCGGAGCGACAGGGCATTCCAAAGTATAGCCCATGAACAACGTAGGATTTTTGAGTATGTTGACCCTCTGCATCCTGAACATAATCAAAGCATCGTTCCGTGTTGCATAGTTACGCACTACCAGCTACCCGGTTAATACAGCTACTTCTCAAGTGGCCTTATAGTGTGATCGACATAAATGACAATCTGATAATCTGATAATTCAAAGCTCACTAACCGTATCGCTTCAATTCAAATTTACCTTTAACCTTCTTAAGGTATTTATGAATTCGGGATAAAGACTTTCGCTAAAAGACCATTGAAACTCAGAGAGAAACAAACGTTTTTTGTATAAGTGGTTACACGTAGAAGTTCGTATATGCTTAGACGTAAACCAGAAGATTTACGCAGCTTTTACTCGTTTATATCCTGTAATTCCAGTAGGTTTATTACCTCGAAACCTGTATTCCGGACCCAGGTAAACTTTTGGTTAAGGCTCTGCTTTTTCCCTGGCAGCCCTTCTTTGCCTCCCCAACTTTATTATCATTCGCCTCGTATCTGCTGACAGGCTCCCTGGAGGAATCTGATCGCGGACACTATGAACTTCCGGACTTGCGTTGTATCTTGCCGGCAATTCCTCCTCCAAATGGGTATAATTGGCGCGAATATTGCAAATTATGCCCGGATTCCGGATTCGGATCCCACAGCCCAATCTCCTCTGACCGTATTATCCAATCCCTTGTAGGAAAACTGCCTTAACTCATAATTGAAACCAAAAAAACTCCGTATGCGCAAGCTATTGGTATGGTGCTTACTATTACCCCTGGCAGGGTATTCCCAACAACGTGTTCATTTGACAATCCTGGGTGGCTTTTCCAATTACCAGGGCGATCTTCAGACTAAATACTTTACCCTCAACCAGGCAAATCTGGCCGTTGGAGCAGGTCTCCAGTACGATTTTACGCCGCATTTTGCCGCAAGGCTTGGATTCAATTACGGTAGCCTGGAAGGGGACGATAAACAGAATTCGGGGCTCTTACGTGCACGTAACCTTAACTTCCATACCAAAATACTGGAAGGAAGCCTGCTGTTACAGTATACGCTGTTCGATCTTTCTGATAAAAGGATCTCGCCTTATATTTTTGCAGGTGCAGCCATCTATCATTTCGATCCTTATACCTATGATACATTGGGCAACAAGATCTTTCTGAAACCGCTGAGTACAGAAGGACAGGGCCTGTCCCAGTATCCCGACCGCAAGGAATATAAACTGAACCAGTTTGCCATTCCATTCGGCGGTGGTATCAAATTCAGGGTGTCTGATAATGTAACCCTGGGTTATGAGTTCGGTATCAGAAAACTGTTTACGGATCACCTGGATGATGTGAGCACCAGATATGTGGATCCGCTGATCCTGGCTTCCCAAAGAGGGTTGAAAGCTGTTGAAATGGCCTACCGTGGCGGAGAAGTGAAAGGAGGCAACCCGAATTATCCTGCAACCGGCTCCGTGCGTGGAGGCGCAAAGGCAAAAGACTGGTATTATATCACAGGACTTACGCTGACCATCGGCCTCGGTGGCAAAGGCGGTAACGATTCTTATTCCGGCTGGAACGGAAGAAAATCTCAACTGGGATGTCCCAGAATGCGTCAGTAAGCTTTAAAAATATTTCTCACCTTCCTGTATCGCATGCAGTGCTGTGATGATCTCACGGGTATCTGCATGCGATTTTACTATCATGCCCTCGATGCCAAGTTCCTTCAGATCTTCAGCAGGAACCCGGTCATCAAACAAAGTGGTCACCAGGATTTTTACAGCCGGGAAATTGGTGCGCATGCGGCGCAGGCAGGCCAGGTTTTCAGTACGGCTGCTCTTGAACGCGATAATGGCAATATCAGGAAGGCTCTTTGCCTGCAAGGCAGACTCCAGACACTTTTCCATTCCAAGGGTATCCACAACAGTGAACCCGTTACGGTTTAGAAAATCTCTCAACACCTCCCTGTACAGGTCATGATCATCCGCAATCATGATTTTGATCATGGTTAGCATACGATTAATGGTTAGTTGATCCGGATAGATAAAATATAGGGTACGGACCATTTATGCGATCGATCTGCTGAGGATGATATATTAGATTCGTGTAATAAAATGATACAAAAACCGGGAAGGAGAAGGTTTGTCAGGAATGTTTGCAGAAAGCAGAGCCATGTAAAAACGGTTGCTTGTCTGAAATTACTATTACTTTGGTTATCAGAAAAATAATATGTCGAAAGCCCTTTTTTTCCGTAAAAACCACATATTCTTTTGTTGAGCTTTTTGATCTGGTTCAATGAAATTGTTGAACTTGTTCAGGTTTGGTTCAAATTCCTTAAATTGCCTGACGCACCACATTTTTACTATTGGTTTCATGGCTCTGGTTAAAAGGCACTAAAACCTTTTTTCCATATATACCAATAGAGAACCTATGAGATCATGGATCCAGCTGGCTCTTACTCTGACTGTTCTGCTTTGTCTCACTGCTCCTGCCACCACTTATTCAAGAGACAATATGCTCTTGCAGCTTCAGCAATGGCAACTGCAAAGACAGGAAGGCCTGCTCAGTAATGCAGACTATCTCCGCAAACTCGACTCCGTTGTTTTTGAATGCTTCGACCGCCAGGATTTCCCGGACATTATGGAGCCATACCGGCACATCGTTTTCAGTGATACCGGTTTTAAAGAGAGACGAATCATTTATTACCAGTACCGCGGCATTCATAGTGTAAATAATAACAGCACGGGAAATGCAGTTTTCTATTTCAGCAAAATGGCTGAGGAAGCAAGCCGGCAGGGCAATACAGCCAGAGAGCTGGCCGCCAACAGGGCAATGATCTCCATTTTTGCAGACAATGAAGATTATGAAAAATGCTTCGAGCGCTACAATGGTATCCTCCCCATATTGCAGGATCAGACTGTTGCAGCACAGGATGGGCGCAGCAGCGGAATGATGATCGAAAACGTGCTTGGCATCCTGCAGGCCATCACCACTCTTTATTATCAGTCCGGTAAACTGCAGGAAGCCCGCTCATCTGACACATTACTGCACCAGGTGATGGATGCCGTGAACGGACATCCGGAAAAATACCAGCCCTTCCTCGGCAAGATCAGGGTGGTAGCCAGCAGCGCCGCTTTCGCCAAAGCGGCCTGGGACCTGCGTGATCCGCCACTGGCTTCCGAAAAACTGAATGAAACCATCGCAAGGATCCGGCATTCCGGTATGCAAGCATCCATGCAGGCTTTTTTTCTGTATGATGAATATGTTTCCGGGATCCGCTTCTTCATGGATCATAATATGGCAGACAGCGCCGGAAGATATCTTCAATTGCTGAACCAGCTTGACCTTCCCATGATCAGGCAAAAGAAAGATCAGTTCTATCATGAGCAGATGGCCCGCCTGCTTTACAGCAACGGGCAGGCTGCGGAAGCCTACCAGCACAGTGCAAAAGCACTGGCACTGAAAGACAGTCTTATTAAATCCACCCTCATCGACCGTGATAATAACGTATATGCACAATTGCAGTCGGAGTCCAACCAGGCAAAAGTGCAACAGCTTACCCAGGCCAATAGCCGCGCTGAAAAAGCCAATATTTTCCTCATCCTGCTGATCATCACCAAGCTCATCTGCGCCTTCCTGCTCTTCAAATGGTACAGGCAGAACCAGCGAAACCGCTTCTATAATGCCAAATTGCGGATGGCCCGCAATATCCATGACGAGATCGGGCCCATGCTGCTCTTTGTAAAGCTCATGGCCAAAAAAGAAAAGGAAACGGTTGGCGCCTCCGCTCATATCATACAAATGGAAGCAGCCATCAACAATGTGATGGAAACAGTGCGGGGCCTCAGTCATGATCTCAAATCAGACAAGGAACTGTCAACCCTTGAACTGTATGATGAAGTGAAAACCCTGCTCGATAAAACCGAATCGCTCACCGGCATCAGCTATCATTTTTCTTTCAACCATAAAGACAAGCCCCTTAATTATTTCCAGTATCAGCACCTCCGGAATATCCTGACTGAACTGGTCAACAATACCATCAAGCATGCGGAATGGAGCCGGATCGACCTCATGCTGAAAGTGGAGTCCAAAAAGATCTTTATCGTGTATACTGACAATGGTCAGGGCTTCGAGCCGGCTTATGATCAGAAGAGCGGAATCGGTCTTGCCAATATCCGCGAGAGAGTGGAAAAGCTCCGTGGTAAACTGGATCTCCGCAACAATTTTCCTGAAGGTTATACTATCGAAATAAATATCCCTTTTAAATGAGCCAACCTTATCAATCAGTGCTGGTGATAGATGATCACAAAATGATCATCAATGGTATCCGTGTCACCATCGAACATATGTTTGAACATTTCTATGAAGCCTATACCGGGGAAGCCGGTGTGGCCCTGGCCCTGCAGCATCAACCCCAACTGGTGATAGTGGATTTCCGGCTTCCGGATATCGAAGGGAATATGGTAGTGAAGGAGATCAAATACAAATGTCCGCAGAGCCGGGTGCTGGCCTATAGTTTCAATTTCGATGAGAATGCCGTAACCCGCATGTTCTCCGTAGGAGTAAACGGTTATGTACTCAAAAGCGAAGATGATGGCGAATTTCTCAAAGCCATCGAGCTGATCATGGCAGGAAGGGAATACTACTGCCGCGAAGCCCGTAACCATATTATCAACCGCATTTCCTTTCAGGACGATAATACACGCCTCCTGATCGCCGATATGGAGTTCACCAGCAAGGAAGTGGAGATCATCCGGCTGACCTGTTATCAGAAAACCGCCAGGGAGATCAGCGACCAGGTTTATCTCTCCGAACGGACGGTGGAGCAGTATCGCAGCAATATCAATAAGCGGATCGGGGCCAGGAACCTGGTGGGCGTGATCAAATTCGCCCTGAAAAACGGGTTGATCCGGATCGAGGAGTTGTAGTAACTTGCGGGCCATAATCTGGAATCATGGCATTTGTTAATCAGCAGCAATTCATCAGTGAACTGGAAAAGGCAGGAGAACTCATCCGCATCAGCACCTATGTTGACCCTGTACTGGAAATAGCGGAGATCACAGACCGGATCAGCAAGGAGCCCGGCGGAGGCAAAGCCCTGTTATTTGAGAATACGGGCTACGATTTCCCCGTATTGATGAATGCCTACGGCAGTGAGCGCAGGATGTGCCTGGCCCTGGGCGTGGAAAAGCTGGATGATATTGCCGGCGAGATAGAAAAGCTATTTAAATTACTCACAGGCCCCAAAGAAGGCCTGCTTGATAAACTGAGACTGCTCCCAAAACTAGGTGAATTCGCCTCCTGGATGCCTAAGGTCAAAAAGGGCAGGGGAGCCTGCCAGGAGGTGGTAATGGCAAGCCCTGATATTACCAGACTGCCAGTGATCACCTGCTGGCCCAACGACGGCGGGCCCTTTGTAACACTTCCCGTAATTCATACCAAGGATCCCAATACCAATATCCGTAATGTGGGCATGTACCGTATGCAGGTATTCGGCCCCACGCTCACCGGTATGCACTGGCACCGCCACAAAGTAAGCGCCAGGCATTTCAGCGAATACAAAAAATTCAATAAGCGGATGCCTGTAGCAGTAGCCCTCGGCGGAGACCCCGTGTATGCTTACTCTGCAACCGCACCCTTGCCCGATAATGTGGATGAATACATGCTCGCAGGTTTCCTCCGTAAAAAGAAAGTGGAACTGGTGAAATGTATCACCCAGCCTGAAATAGAAGTACCTGCCGATGCAGACTTTATCATTGAAGGTTATGTTGACCCTGCCGATGAACTGATCTGGGAAGGACCATTCGGTGATCATACCGGATACTATTCGCTGCCCGACTGGTACCCGCGCTTCCATATCACTGCCATCACACATAGGAAGAATCCTGTGTACCCTGCCACCATCGTGGGTATTCCGCCACAGGAAGACGCCTGGCTCGGAAAGGCCACAGAACGCATCTTCCTGGCGCCCATCAAAATGACCATGGTACCCGAGATCCAGGATATGGACATGCCCGTTGAAGGTGTTTTCCATAACCTGGTGATCACAAAGATCCAGAAGGATTATCCGGGACAGGGACAGAAAGTGATGAATGCCATGTGGGGAGCCGGACAGATGATGTTCAACAAGATCCTGGTACTTACCTCCAACGACAGTTTCCCGATCAACGACTATAAAAAGCTGGCGCAGGATGTGTTCAGGAACCTCAACCCTGCCACAGACCTGAGTTTTACGCAGGGGCCGATGGATGTGCTGGACCATAGCTGCAGCAAACTCGGCTTCGGCGGCAAAATGTGCATCGATGGTACCTTCAAATACGAAGAGGAAACAGATACCAGGTATGTGCTTGCGGATAAACAACTAGCCATTGACGTTAGCGAAATCAAAAAATCATTCCCCGAGATCAGCAGCATCAACACAAAGCTGCTGGCTATCGATATTCCCTGCCTGATCATTGGAATAAAGAAAAACCGCAAAGGCCATATAAGATCCCTGCACCAGCAGCTTTGCAGCAATGCATCACTCGAAGGCGTAAAAATGATCCTGTACGTGGAGCATACGGTAGATGCCAATGACCTGCCGGTGGCACTCTGGCGCTTCTGCAATAACCTGGATCCCAAACGGGACCATATCCTGAGCGAACAGGAGTCCGTGGCTGTTCCCGGTAAGATCTGGGCCTGTATGGGTCTGGATGGTACGCTGAAGACTGCGGAGCTGGACGATTTCCATCGCGACTGGCCCAATATCATTGTGGCTGCGGACGCCACCATTGAGGCGGTAGACAAAAAATGGAATGAACTTGGTTTAGGCAAATTCATTCCATCTCCATCTATAAAGTATAAAGACCAGGTTTACGGCCAGGAAGCTGTTGCTAAATCCTGACCCGCTGATCAGGATTTCTTTTTAAATACGAACTGCTCGCTCAGTTTATCGAACAATATTTTGTAGAACTCCCTGAATTCAGGGTATTCCTGCACGTCGTAGAACGGGCGCCTGAACTCAAGCGTGATCCGGTACCCTGCAGTATTTCCTTTCAATTCCACATACCTCCGGAAGATGATGCTGGTATCAGGCATGATCATACCGATACTCTTCGGCGGTGTTTCAAACTCATATCCGTCTGGGATGGTGATGTTTCCCGTGAATACGTAATGCTGGTTGTAACCGAAATCGATATGCGTCTGACGCGTTTCAGCTGTGAACGGATTCTTGCCAAGCCCTCCGAACAGGTTCGGTGAAAAGAATCTGTAATCACCGGAACTGCTCACCGGCAGTGAAAATTTGAAGTTCTGATTGAGTGGCAGCGAGTCTTTCAGTTCATCATCGTTCTCTACTTCCAGGTCCGTTACTTTGATCTCGTTGCTGGCAAAATACCTCTCTGTAAATTTATCTTTTCCT
>NZ_JBQCGW010000043.1:0-17218 GCF_051955275.1 Pseudobacter sp.
CGTTATAGATAATTTCCTTTCTCCCGAAGAACTGGAACACTGGCGCAAAGCCGTGGGTACAGCAGTAAAGGAAAGGGCCGGACAAAAGATGCCTGGCAAGGAAGCAAAGACCGGTGAAGACGATGGCATCAATGATGACGCAGCCTACTTCGGCAAAGTATTTGACCAGCTCCTCAATCTCTGGCAAACCAATGACGAGGTAAAAGAGATCATGACCGATCCACGTATCGGCAAAATGGCTGCACAACTCGCAGGGGTAGACGGTATCCGTATCTGGCACGATCAGGCGCTCTTCAAGCGTCCATGGGCCAACCCTACTTCCTGGCACCTGGATACACCATTCTGGAGCTTCTCCGACCGGAAAGCCCTCTCTATCTGGGTGGCGCTGGATGACGCCACTCTCGAGAACGGCTGCCTCTATTTCATTCCCGGTTCATACCAGCAGACAAGCTTTGAAAATAAAGGTATCGGAAAGAACATGGATGGTATATTTGAAGTATATCCGCAGTTCGCCACCGTGAAGTCCGTTTCAGCTCCCATGAAGGCAGGTAGCTGCTCCTTCCACAATGGTCTCACCATTCATGGCGCAGGCGCCAACATGACCAGTGGATACCGCAGAGCTATGACATGTGCGTATATGCCTGAGGGTAATGTGTTCAATGGCGTCGCCAATATCCTGCCTGAGCCCTATCTCAGCAGTCTGAAAGTTGGCGACCCACTGAACAATGATGTGCAGAACCCATTGATCTATCACAAATAGACCAGTCAACTTAACTGATGACAATAGAATTCTTCTGTCCGCGCTGGGGCGCTGAACAACTCCCCTGGCCTGAGTTCCTGCAACAGGTGCAGGATGCAGGGTATGCAGGCATTGAATGGTTCCCTTACGGTGAGCAGTGTGATCACAACGAAGTGATCGCCCTGCTCAAGGAAAAGGGCCTCAAATGGTGCATCGTTACAGCCGTGATCGAAATGCCGGCCAGTATTGATGCCTACCTGCAGGAACTGCAGACGCAGCTTACCAGTCTTGCCGCCATGGGCAAAGGGTTGTGGCCTCCCCTCTTCATCAGCACACAAACGGGAAGGGAGTATTTCACGGAAGAACAGACTGGGCGATGCCTGGAGATCTGCCGCCAAGTAAGCCGCCAGAGCGGAATAGCCATCCACCAGGAAACACACCGCAACAAATGGTCATACGCCGCTCATGTAGTGCAGCCCATCCTGGAGAAATTTCCGGATACCCTGCTCACCTTCGATATCAGCCACTGGTTCTGCGTTTCAGAAAGCTACCTGGAAGATCAGCAGACTGCGGTTCAGAAAGCACTTATTCATGCACGTCATATACACGCGCGTATAGGCCATACAGAAGGGCCGCAGGTGTATGAACCAAGCTCACCGGAATATGCAGCTGCATTGAATGCGCATCTCGCCGTGTGGGATCAATATGTAAAACTAAGGAAAGAGGCTGGCGCAGCAACCTGCACCATCACGCCGGAATTCGGACCTCCCCCTTACCTGGTGTTCGCCAACAGGCACGGTACCCCGCAGCAGGAACAGTGGAGAGTGAACCTGTGGATGAAAAACTTCCTTCAGCAACGGTACAGCAACCATTAACACAAGACCTGCAACTATAAAACCCCATTGTCAGGATGAAAAGAAGAACTTTTTTATTACAGGGTGGCCTCCTTTCCACAGGATACGCCATTCTCAGCAGTTCGCCTTCATGGGCATCGCAGATGCTGGCAGGAGATGCCGCAAAAGATGAGCTCTATGAACTGTTCAGAAACCCGCCTTCCATCTACCGCCCCTTTGTACGCTGGTGGTGGAATGGCGATAAAGTGGAAAAAGCAGAATTGATCCGCGAACTGCATGTAATGAAAGAAGCAGGCATCGGAGGCGTGGAGATCAATCCCATCAAATTCCCTAACAAAGCCTATGATATGGGAAAGCCAACATTGCGCTGGCTGAGCCCGGAATGGACTGATGCGCTGGAAGCCACTGTGAAAGAAGCAAAGAATATCGGCATCACCTGCGATCTCATCGTGGGATCAGGATGGCCATTCGGCGCTGAATACCTGCAGGGCGAAGAACGTTGCCAGTTGATGGTCATCGGCACCAAAAAACTGGAAGGCCCGCTCGAATATGAAGTCTCCGAATTCGACCTGCTCAAAGAAGCAGATCCTCCGTTGCAATCACCGTTCAGCGGAAGAACACTCGAGTTCATGTCGCTAAGATTGGCACCAGCCACCATGAGCAGTCTGAATGAAGTACAGGACCTCTCTTCCAATATCGGTAAGAAAACTATCAGGCTCAATATCCCCAAAGGCAAGTGGGTACTGTATTCCCTGGTGAAGATCACCGGCTTCATGGAAGTGATCAATGGCGCTCCTGGCGCCGAAGGCCCGGTGCTCAATCACCTTGACGAGAAAGCAGTGAAGAAGTACCTCAATCATATGACAGATACCATCCAGCAAAGGATGGGACCTCTGGCCCCCTGGATCCGCTCCTTCTTCAGCGACAGCATGGAGCAGGAAGGCGCTAACTGGACGGCCGATATGGCAGAACAATTCCGCAAACGCCGTGGTTACGACCTTCTGCCTTACCTGCCATTCACCATGTTCAAAACCGGCGGCATGGGCAATACCATCGACGCTAATTACGGCGCTGCATTCACACCGGAATTCAATGATACCATCCAGCGTGTCCGCTATGATTATGACCTTACCAAATCGGAACTGCTGGAAGAAAGATTCATCAGACCATTTGTGGAATGGTGCAGGCAAAACAAAGTCCTGAGCCGCGCACAGGCTTACGGGCGTGGCTTCTTCCCGCTCGAAGGAAGCTTTGAATTCGATATCCCCGAATGTGAAACATGGATCAAATACGGCATCACCGGCGATGTGCATGAAACCAATTACCGCATCGGCCGCGCCAATACCATGATCAACAAATGGGTCAGCTCCGCAGCACACCTCAAAGGCAAACGCCTCATCAGTTGCGAAGAGCTCACCAATACCGACATGGTATTCAATGATACCCTGGAAATACAGAAGATCGCAGGCGACCAGAGCACCATCTCCGGCGTGACCCATCCTGTATTCCACGGCTTCAACTATTCACCGCCCGATGCGCCATTCCCCGGATGGATCCGCTACGGCGCTTACTTCAATGAGAAGAATACCTGGTGGCCCTACTTCAAAAAGTTCACAGATTATAAAGCCAGGTTCAGCGCCCTGTTCCAGCATGCAGATATGTTTGCAGACATTGCCGTACTGCCGCCCGTGAACGATATGTGGAGCATACACGCAGCACAGAATGAACCATTTCCGCTGCTCACTTATCCCGACTATCTTCTCAATGTGTGGGAAGCGATGCATAAATGCGGCAACGCCTGTGATTATACTTCCGACAGGGTGATCCGTGACTCACAGGTAAAGAACGGAAGGCTGGTATATGGTCCCCGCTCCTATCATACCCTGGTGCTTATCCAGGTTGACCGCATGGACCCCGGGACCACTGCAAAACTCCTGCAGTTTGTTCAGGCAGGAGGTCGTATCTTCTGTATCGAAACCATGCCCAACAAATCACTAGGCCTCAACAATTGGGAAGCCCGCGAAAAAGAAGTACAGAGCCATGTGATGCAGATGAAGAATTATCCCGATCGTTTCATTCTCCTGAAAAAACCAGCCAGCAATTTCATCGACTGGTACAAGGGAATACAACGTCAGTACAATATCACCCCCTATGTAACCGTGGAGCAGCCCAATCAATTTGTGAACCAGGTCCGTTATCAGGCCGGCGACAGGGAGATGCTGCTGTTCATCAACTCCAATATGGACAATTCGTACCCTATGGAAGTAACTATTGCGCCTGAGATCCTGGCCAAACGCCAGGCCTGGGTATGGGATGCAGACAGTGGGGAACGTTACAAACTGGAAGTTCCGGGCGGTAAGCTTACACTGAATCTCGGTCCGGCCGAAGCAAGGCTGCTGGTATTTGATAAGGTGAAGAAAGGAATTGATTACAAAGCTCCGTTGCTCGCGGGATCCAAAGTAACGGATATGCCTAACCGTTGGGCAGCTTCCTTCAAACATATCGATGGCAGCACCAAAGATTATAATTTCGATGAGCTAAAGGATCTGAAGGACACTGATTTCGTGAATTTCTCAGGTACTGTAACCTACCGCTGCACCATGGATATCAAAGACCTGAATGCCGCGCAGTTCCTCAATCTCGGGAAGGTAGTTGGCGTCAGTACCGTAACGGTGAATGGCCAGCAGGCCGGCACGCAGTGGTATGGCAGAAGAGTGTACGATATCAGTAAACTGGTGAAGGCAGGCAGCAATATCATTGAAGTGAGCGTGGTAACCACAATGGGTAATTACATGAAAACGCTCACGGACAATCCTGTTGCACAGATCTGGACCAACAACCAACGCAAGAACCAACCCATACAATCCATGGGACTGATCGGCCCTGTAACCTGTTACGGAGTATAGCAAGGTGCGCCCAGTCGCTCGCGTCCCCGCGAGTGACTTCTATTCCGTCGCCTCCGGCGACACGGTGTTCGCCAGAGGCGAACAAATAGTCCTCACTCGCCAGAGGCGAGCGAGTGCTCCCCGATTACCGGTCGCATCCTTTAAGAACTATCATATTAAAAGCATTTGTATGAACATAAAACGTATTTCAGTAATTGCAGTGTTCCTCATTTCGGCTTTATCAGCCACTGCAAAAGATTACCCGGCCTCTCTCTTCGGCATCAAATCAGATGGGATTACGCTCAACACAAAAAGCATCCAGTTTGCACTGGATTATATTGAAAAGCAGGGCGGCGGCCGCCTTGTATTCTACGTTGGCCGCTACCTCACAGGCTCTATCCATATGCGTTCCAACGTGAGCATCCACCTGAATGAAGGCGCCATACTGGTAGGTTCCCTCAATCCTTTCGAATATGACAAGAATGGCTGGACCGCGCTCATCTTTGCCCGCGATGTAAAGAATATCGCTATTACAGGACAGGGAGTGATCGATGGCCAGGGAAGACAGCTTGCCTTCAATGTAGTGGACGTGATCCAGAAAGGACTGGTGAAAGATGGCTTCCGGTTCGACAGACCTGAAGCTGATGCAAGGGCCGTGCTCATCTACTTCTTCAACTGCGATAACGTGACCATGAGAAAGGTCACCATCCGCAACTCAGCCAGCTGGGTGCAGATCTATGAGCAATCCCGTAACGTAGTGCTCGACAGTATCTATGTTGATAGCAAAGCCTACTGGAACAATGATGGCATCGATATCGTGGATTGTGAAAAAGTAAAGATCACCAACAGCTTCGTAGACTCTGACGATGATGGCATCTGCATCAAATCCCATACTCCTGGCAAAAGGAATGACGATATCGAGATCCGCAACAATACCGTTCGTTCCTCTGCCAATGGCATCAAGTTCGGAACGGCAACCCTTGGCGGTTTCAGCAATATCAGGATCGTGAACAACCGCGTGTTCGACACCTATCGATCTGCCGTTACATTAGCGGCTGTGGATGGAGGTTACGTAGAGAACATTCTTGTGGACAGCCTGTACGCCACCACCACCGGCAATGCCATCTTCCTGCGCATCGGTGAAAGACGCGCCGGTTTCAAAGGCAGGATGGAGAATGTGACCATCAGCAACCTGTATTGCGAAGTGCCACTGCTGAAACCTGATGCCGGTTATGAATACGAAGGTCCGGTTGAAGATATGCCAAGGAATATTTCACCCGCCGGTATCGTGGGGCTGGCCGATGCAAAGATCAACAATATCACACTCTCCAATGTGACCATCAAATATCCCGGTGGCGGCAACCCGCTCTTTGCCAAAGTAGGAACAGACGAGCTGGGCAAGGTACCCGAGAAAGTGCCCGGTTATCCTGAGTTCTCCATGTTTGGAGAACTGCCTGCCTGGGGATTGTATGTGCGCCATGCACAGAATATCAAGGTGAACAACCTGGTGCTGATTGCAGAGAAAAAAGATTATCGCCCGGCCATTGTACTGGATGATGTACAATCATCTTCTTTCACCGGTCTGGATGTAAAAGAGGCAGGTGCCAAAAGCAAGAAGGCGCTGCACCAGCATGCAAGCAGCAATATCGTTATAAAATAATCTGTAGTTCAAAGCTGAGTGACCAAACTGCAAGGGCAGTGCAGGAGAGGGTTATCCCGTTCAACCCTCTCCTGCTCCTCAGCAATGATTTACTTCAATAATATTTTTTCCCTTCTCAGTTCTCCCCCACTACGCTGCATGGAAACCACCTGCAGCCCTTTTGAGAAATTACCGGCAGGAATAAGAATGGTGTTGCTGCCTGCATTCAGAGAATATGTTTTTCTGTGCAGGATATTTCCTGAAACACCCACAATAGCAATCACTACATTTTCAGTTGTAGCGGCCTGCACCTGAACCCTTACAGTACAGCCTTCCAGCCTTACACGCCAATCCTGCGCCTTCAGCATTTCCACTCTTACCAGGGATGAATATTTGAAATTCCCATCGAAATCCGTTTGTTTCAGCCGGTAACTTATTGATAACAGATCACCAGGTTGCTGATCAGTGAAATTATAATACAGATTGGAAGCGCTGTTACCTTCCGGAGCTTTGGATGGCACCCATCCTGCAAACTCCCAAGTGCCGGCAACATTGCTGCGCTGCACTTCAAACCCTTTATTATTCTGTTCGCTGGCCGTGCTCCAGTTCAGACGTACCCCACGCCCTTCAGCCGTTGCCTGCCAGCTATTGAACGTAACGGGTACCAGGATGCCAGTGCTGGGGTAATTGATAAGTATGCAACCAGCGGTGGTATATCCGAGACCGGGCGTAACAATCCCGAAGGGCCGGTAACCATCAGCATGTGTTGGCTCGCAGGCCCCGCTGGTACAAGGGCTGGTCATTACCGTAGTACTGGTGCCGGATCCCAGCGTTCTGTTAACCGCTTTGATCTGTAAACCTCCACTGCAGTTGACAGACCCGAAAAGGCTGATCCTGCCCCTGTCCGATATCTGGATCTCTCCGCTACCGTTGATACTGCCCTGAAAATTAAAGGTCACGTTCTCGGCTATACGTAATACGCCATTAATGATCAGCGAACTGGGACCTGTGTTGGCGCAGGCTCCCGGAAAATTGGATGCCGCCCCCAAACAAAAATTGGAAGTGATACAAAGCACGGTACCGGCAGGGATGGTATACGGATTGGTAGCACCCACGAGGTTTGCCTGTGTTAAGGTACAGGGTTGAGCAAAAAGGAATGAACAGAAGCATTGCAACGCAATGCCAAGCAGGTAATGTTTGAGCATAAGAATAGTTTTTTCCTGAGGAAATAAAAAATTGGGCATTGGAGCCCGTTGGTGGTGTTAGCAGGAAAAAAATGCTCTAAAACATTCAGACAAAGTGTGATGCAAATATAGGATTAGTAATATTCAACTATAAGTAGATATATATTTCTACTTATCCGGAAACGCTATTTTATCCACCGGATCTTTTTTCCTGCGCTTCACTTTGAAATAATATTGTATTTTGGCCTGCTACTGCTATGAGCGCCCCTGATGCATATAATGACCCCAGTCACCATGAGGATGTTCAGGAACAATTGTTCCGCGAGCTCTTCCGTGAGTACGAACACAGGCTCTACGTGTTCATCATGAAGATTCTCCGCTCAGACGCTACCGCAAAAGACATTCTCCAGGATGTGTTCCTGAAGCTCTGGACCATCCGGCACCAGCTTCCCGAAATTGAGAACATCAACGCATTCCTTTACAAGCTCACGGAAAACCGCGTGTATGACCATTTGCGGGCCGCCGCCACCAGGAAGAACCACCGCCAGAAACTCTGGGACCAGTTACAAAGCGCTGTCAACGGAGAAGAAGATAAACTGGAGAAAAAAGAATTCCACAGCATCATCCGCGATGCCATCCGCAACCTTCCTCCCCAGCGCAGGGCCGTTTACCTGCTCAATAAAGACGAAGGCCTCAAACAAAAAGAGATAGCAGAAAAACTCCAGCTCTCTCCCAATACCGTCCGCAACCACCTGGCCGAAGCCATCCGCCAGATCGGTACTTACGTAAAAAAGAATATTTCCACTTTCCTTTCCATTCTCCCATAATACCGGAACGCCGGCTTCCACACAGCGTTTCCGGCTGTGATCAAACATTTTTCAGGTATTATTCCTGGTCATTGAAAATATTTTTTCCGGGACGATAGTAGATTTTTGCCCGTGACCCGTCCCACTAAACATGACGAACAAAACCGAGATCCTTTTTCAGAAATTTCTCGATGGCGCCTGTACGCAGCAGGAGTTCAACGAGCTGATGGAGCTGTTGCAGACCAATCAGCACGAAGACGCCGTGCGGGCCATGCTGCAGAAGGTATACCAGGAAGTGGAACAGACCCTGCCTTCCTTTACCTATGTGGATGCCAGCGGCAGCCTGCTGCCGGAACAACAGCCGCAGCCTGAACCGGTACCTCAGAAAGTAGTCCGCAATTATTTCCCCAGGCTCACTGCCGCCGCCGCCATATTGCTTGCCGTATCTCTGCTCACCTGGGTATTGCTGAAACAACGCACGCCAGCTCCTCAGCTGGCCAACCGGGAAACCCGGACCACTGAAAAGAAAGAACAGAAATACCTGGTGCTTTCTGATGGCACACAGGTATGGCTAAATGCCGCCAGTGAACTCACCTATCCTCCCTCCTTCGATGGAAAGGCCCGTGTGGTCTACCTCACAGGAGAAGCCTTCTTTGATGTGAAGAATGCGGAAAAAGTTCCTTTTATCATTCATACCGGTAAAGTAGTCACCAAAGTGCTGGGCACGGCCTTTAATATCCGCGCCTATCCTGAGCAAAATGATGTGCGTGTGGAAGTAAAAAGAGGAAAAGTGCAGGTAAGCAAAGGCACCCAGGTAATGGCCACGCTCATACCCGGACAATCAGTGAATGTACCGGCAGCGGAAAAAGCACCGGAACTGAAAACGGTGAAGGAGGAAGAAGTGGCAGAATGGACCTCCGGCAAACTGCACTATCGCGACCAGAGCCTGAAAGAGATCCTCATCGATCTGGAAAGGCATTTCAATGTGCAGATAGAAATTCCGGACGAGGCCTGGACCCAGGAAGAGCTCAACCACACCTGCAGCAGCACGGGCACCGTGGAAAAAGCGATGGAAAGTATCCTGCTCGCAACAGGAGCCACTTACGAAAAGAAGGATGGAAAATACATTATAAAAAAGAACAGATAACTATTAAACCGAAACAACTGATGACCAAAACACTGGCTTGATGCCAAAAAGAAACCGCTACCGGTGGCACCCGATAACGGTGGATGTTTTATTAACCTCATTTTGAATTAACAAAACTTAGTAAAGCTATGCTTTTATTGGTTTCCGGCAAAGGCCGGGACAGGGTATTTGCCTTGTCCAGAATTAACTGCATCAATCTAAAACTGCTTATGCGCGTATCACTGTTATCAGTAGCATTCCTTTCCTGCCTGGTGACAATTGCTGGCACCATTTCAGGACAAAGCCTGTCGGATAAAATATCCGTCCGGTTTAAAGACATGCCCCTGAAAAAGGCGCTGCATCAGCTGGAGAAAACAACCTCCTTCAATTTCACCTGGCGCAGCAATGATATTGAAGGCTATCCCAATGTGAATTACACTGCCGATGGGAAAGCAGCCGGTACTGTACTCAGTGACCTGCTGGCTCCAACCGGCCTCCAGTACCTGGTGCGCGAGAACAATATCATTATTTACCGCAAACCCGAAGCGGTAGTGATAAATGCGCCAAGAGTTTACACCGGCAGACTGCTGAACGTATTTCTTACAGAAGACTCCCTTCCAACTTTGTTGATAAAGGGTCGTGTTACCTCCAGCGAAAAACTGGGCGAGCCCGTACCCAATGCAAGTGTTACACTTAAAGGCACTAAAACTGGCACCATCACCGATCCTGATGGCAACTTCGTGCTCCGCATCCCGATCGCACGGAGAACCCTGGTGATCACTCAGATCAGTTTCGAGACCGTGGAAGTGGTTGCCCCACTGAACGGCCCCACCATCATCAGCATGAAGCCCCGTGCACAGGCCATGACTGAAGTGATCACCACCGGCCTGTACAAGCGTCCCAAAGAAAGTTTCACCGGCGCAGCCACTACCATTTCCGGTGACCAGATCCGCGCCGTGAGCATGACCAATGCCTTGCAGGCCATCAAGATCTTCGATCCCAGCATCCGCATTCCGGAGAATGTTCAGTTCGGCAGCGATCCCAACCGTATGCCAAAGATCAGCATCCGCGGCATCAACAATTTCCCGCAACAGGGAGGCGCTTCCACCCTGCCCCCATCCGGCGCAGATTTCATGGCCAGTTACGGTGAGAACCCCAACCAGCCCATCTTCATCCTCGACGGATTTGAAGTGAGCCTTCAGAAAATATATGATCTCGATATCAACCGCATTGCATCCTATACCGTTCTCAAAGATGCATCAGCAACAAGTATGTACGGTTCCCGCGCCGCCAACGGTGTGATCATTGTTGACACCAAACAACCTGCGCCCGGCAAGATCCAGGTTTCCTACAGCGGTACCGCCAACCTCACAGCACCTGACCTCTCTGTGTACAATCTGCTCAATGCAAGAGAAAAAGTGGATGTTGAAAAGATCGCAGGAGTTTATTCCCGTTATAAAGATGAAACCGGCTCGGGAGCCGCACTGGACGCCTACTGGCGCAACTATCAGTCGCTCCGCGAAAGCTATGTGGCCAAAGGCATCAATACAGACTGGCTGTCGCTGCCCCTCAGAAATGGTGTTGGCTCTAACCACTCCATCAATCTTGGTGGCGGCGATCAGAGCATCCGCTACCAGATCAACATGAACTATAAAAGCGATGCCGGTGTAATGAAAGGCAGCAAGCGCGATGTTTATACAGGAGACATGGTGCTTTCTTATCGATTCCGCGGATTCAACGTCCGTAACTCCATGACCATTTCCTACAGCAAAGGCGTGAACTCTCCTTACGGCAAATTCAGCGATTACTCCAAACAGAATGCTTACTGGAGCCCGTATGATGAGAACGGGAAAATAGTGAAGATCCTGGAGCAATACGGTTCGGAAACTGCCCGCACCAACCCGTTGTTCAACTCCACCCTGAACGTGATAGACGACAATGAGTACAACCTGTTCACCAACAATACAGAGCTGGAATGGATCATCGGCAACGGTTTCCGGCTCAGCGGTACAGTGGGCCTCACCCGTCAGACAGATGAGGACAATGTGTTCCTGCCTGCCTCCCACACCAGTTTCGTCAATGAAGCCAGCTTCCTGAAAAGAGGAACTTATGACAGGACCTATTCCAAGTTCTTCAATATCCAGTCGAGGCTAACGCTCAATTACAGCCACCGTGTGGGCCTCGGTCACCTTTTCAATACTGCAGTTGTTGAGATGAACCAGGGCAACCGCAATGCCATGGGCGTTTCCGTGGAAGGTTTCCCCAATGAGAATATGAATGATATCTTCTTCGGTAACGGTTATCCCGTGAACTCCAAGCCAAACGGTTACACGGATATCACCCGCAGGTTATCCGCCGGTAACAACTTCAGCTTTACCTGGGACCAGCGTTATGTGGTGGAAGGAAGTTTACGCTTCGATGGTTCCTCCCAGTTCGGCAGCAACAAAAGATACGCTGCCTTCTGGAGCCTCGGAGGTTCCTGGAATCTGCACAAGGAAGCATTCGTGAAAAGCCATCCGGAGATCAATCTCTTCAGGATCCGCGGCTCTATCGGCACCACCGGTGATGACCGTTTCCCTACCAACCAGGCCATCACTACCTACAGGTATTATACCAGCAGCAGTTTCCACGGGCTTACCGGCACCAATCTCGTTTCTTACGGCAACCCTGATCTTACCTGGCAGCAGGCGATCAAAAAGAATATAGGGTTTGACCTGACGTTGTTAAATAATCGTATTCAACTGACCGGTAATATTTATAACGAAACCACCAAGAGTCTCCTGCTGGATATCAACACGCCTCCATCGGTTGGTGTGAGCAGTTATAAACAGAACGGCGGTAAGCTGCAGAATAATGGTTACGAATTCACAGCCAATGTATTCATTATTCAGCAACCAGCTAAAACCCTTTACTGGAGCGTATTTGTGAACGGCACACATAACAGGGCCAAAATTGTTGCCATTGCCAACTCATTGAAAAAACTCAACGCCGCCGCCGATGTGACCACCAACAACAAGCAGGTTTCTCCACAGTTCAGGTACGTGGAAGGTTATAGTCCTGATGCCATCTGGGGCGTCCGTTCTCTTGGCATCGATCCCAGCACAGGCCGTGAAATGTACCTCACCATCGACAATAAACTCACCTATACCTGGGACCCCAGGGATAAAGTGATCATCGGTGATCCCACAGGAGGCGTGTTCGGCAACTTCGGCACCAACCTTTCCTGGAAAGGCATTACGCTTGGGATCTATTGTAATTACCAGGCAGGCATCGATGCCTACAACCAGACCCTCGCCAACCGCGTGGAGAACCTGGACCTTACCTGGCAGGGCGACAAGCGTGTGTTGTACGACCGCTGGCAGAAACCCGGCGACCAGACCTTCTTTAAGGGACTGGCAGATGAGAACGGATACACGGTGGCCACCAAAACCAATGTTACCAGCAGATTCATGCAAAAAGACAATTACGTGAACATCTCCAGCCTGTCGCTCGGCTACCAGCTGCCAGACAGGATCACAAAGAGAATGAAGCTGGCCACCACCAGGGTAACACTCATTGCCAATGAGATCAAACGCTGGGGCAGTATTGAAATGGAGCGTGGTCTGGACTATCCTTTCGCCCGCACCTTCTCTTTCAACCTGACCTGTAATTTCTAAACCGGACAATCATTTCATTTATGAAACTCAATCATATCATCTATACCGCCGCTGCTGCCCTGCTCCTGCTTGGAACAGGCTGTAAGAAATGGCTGGATGTACAGCCAGGAACTGTGATCAGTGAGAAGAACCAGTTCGGTTCCGAAGCAGGGTTCAAAGACGCCATGCTGGGCGTTTACATCAAACTGTCAGATGCCAGGACCTATGGCAGGAATACCACTTATGGTTTCCTGGATGTGGTTGGACAGTGCTACAATATTGCAACTGCCAACGAAACCTACAACCAGGCTGTGAAGCTCAACTATATGGACCAGAGAACACGTCCGTTTGTTGACAGCATCTGGTATGATATGTATGCCAATATCGGCAACGTGAACCAGATCATTTCCAACCTGGAATCAAGCTCTATTCAGTTCAGCGGACGTTACAAGAACCAGATAAAGGGAGAGGCCCTTGCCATGCGCGCCTTCCTGCATTTCGACCTCCTGCGTATGTTTGCGCCGGCGCCGGTTGTAAACGCCAATGCAAAAGCCATCCCTTACGTGACCATCTTCAAAGTGCAGGTATTCCCTGCATTGACGGTGAACCAGGTGATGGACAGTTGCCTCAAAGATCTGGCTGCCGCTGAAATTTTGCTGGGAGAAGACAAAACCATTGTCCGGGCTTACGATAATACAGATGCTTACAAGTCATTCACCCGTCATCATATGAACTATTATGCCGTGAAAGGGTTACAGGCGCGCATCAATCTCTACAGGGGCAACAAACCTGCTGCACTGGCTGCCGCCATGGAAGTGATCAACAACCAGGCAGCCAACTTCCCATTTGTAAAACCGGCGGATGTAACTGCTACCTATAACAAGGATTATACCTTTGCGCAGGAGCACCTTTTCGCCGTATTTTCTTCTTCCCTCAAATCCTATTCAGACCAGTATTTCCTGGGCACCAACCAGGGAGGCCCTGCCATCTTCCCGCTCACGGACTCACACCGTGGCGTGTTGTATGAGATCAGTGCAGGAGGCAGTACGGACCTTCGTTACAGTAATCTCTTCGCTCCCGCAGGTTCAGCATATGCCACTACCAAATACAGCCAGATCAATATTGTTCATACCAGCCCGGAGACAGAATATCTCCGCACACTGATTCCCTTGATCCGGGTGTCAGAGATATTCTATATCGCTGCAGAAGCAAGCGCCACACCGGAAGCAGGTACGGTATTCCTCAATACCATCCGCGCCAACCGTGGTCTGAGCCAGCTTCCATTGAACCAGACAGAAGCCAATCTCAACAACGAGCTGAGAAAAGAGATCAAAAAGGAATGTTATGCGGAAGGTCAGAATTTCTTCTACTTCAAAAGAAGGAACCTGCCTGAGATCAACACGCTTACATCAACCGGCAAATTGCTGGTGCCCGCAAACGCATACCAGTTCCCGATCCCCGATGCAGAGATAGAATACGGCGATTACTAAACTCAAAACAGCGTAAGATGCTTAACAGAAAACATTCATTATACTTCATTATACCGGCACTGATCATGGCAGCCTTCGCTTCCTGCAAAAAGAGCGAGCTCACTGCTTACGATCAACCGCCACAGGTACAGTTCTATAAACTGTTCGACAATCCATCTAAAGACAGCTTCGTGTATTCTTTTGCCATCAAGCCAACGGCGCTGGTGGCAGACACAGTGAAACTGCCGGTACGCATTTCAGGTCTGGCTATGGACAAAGACCGGGTGATCAACCTGAGAGCGGTGGCAGACAGCACCAATGCCGTGGAAGGAACAGACTATAAAATACACCGCGCCATTGTACAGGCAGGGGCCTATGAAGACTCCGTAGCTATAGTGGTATTCAGAAAACCGGACATGAAGAATACCGAAAAAAGGTTGCTACTGGAGATCATCGCTTCTGCTGATTTTCAGCCGGGACTGGTGAATACTCCGGCTGCCAATGATCAACTGAAACTCAGTGGCGGCTCCATCCGAATGCTGGTTAAGGTCAATGACTTTCTGACCAAACCCACCAACTGGGACCAGTACCTCACCACCTATTTTGGTGTATACAGCAGGGTGAAATACGCTTTCATCATCCAGGTTACGGGCAGGTCGGAATTCCCATTTGGGGCAACAGGATTGCCCTTCGGTCAGTTCGGCGCTTATCAGAATATGATGAGGCAGGCCCTGGCCGATTATGTGAAAGATCACGGACCAATGATCGATGAGAACGGAAACACCATTTCCTTCTGATCCATTCAACAATCACAAAACGAATCAGCATGAAACTGCTCATAAAACTCTCTGTATGCATATTCATTGTGGCCTGCATGGGGAGCTGCATAAAAGACAAAGGCACTTACGATATCAAAGAGATCAACAAAATAGCGTTCACAACCGCATTGCCAGACACTTTCAATATACTGGTGCAGCAAACGCTGACCATTGACCTTGACCTGGCGCAGAGCATGCCCACGGACAAAGGCCTGAGTTACGACTGGGTACTCTATCCCGGAAGCACAGCAGGTTATCGCATACATATCAGCGATAGCAGCAAAGTAAGATTCTTCATGACGGAGGAACCAAGGATATACGACCTCGACCTGTTCATAACAGACAAGGCCACCAATATAAGCACCTACAGGAAATTCTACGTTAATGTATCCAGCGTATTCAACCAGGGCTGGCTGGTGATGGAAGAATTCAACGGAAAGAACGATATCGCCATTATCAGGCCCAACAATTCCGTTGAACGTAATATCTATTCCAAATCAAACGAAAATGAATTGCTGCCCGCCGGAAAAGGAAAGATCTGTGTATTTCCCAGAAGGACCGAACAGATCATCTATTTCCTGAGCAGTGATAACGGCGTACAGGTGAGCCCGGGTAACTTCGGTAAAACCAGTTCCATGTTGAGCTGGTTCTTTATCAACCCCGGCCCCATTAAACCGCTCGACATCTTTGCACAAAGCACCGAAGAGCATTTCATTGCAGAAGGAAAAGCATTTGGATCAAACCTCAATGCTCCTTCTCCTTACGGCTATGGCGTGGCAACCGTAGGAGATTACTACCTGGCTCCTTACATGCTGGCCCAGGGTGGCAACTTCATCTTCTACGATACCATTGCACAAAGATTCTGGTCGCGTCCGCCGGGCACCGGCGATTTCCCTCTGCTCAGCATCACGGAGAGCGCAGCTGCTCCCTGGAGCCTGAACAAAGTAGGAAAACGTTTGCTGTATGCAGGCCTGAACAATGGATCCACTTTTGCAGGTGTGTTTGAGAGCAATGGCCGCGATTCACTTTTTGTACTCAAAGGGTTGTCAAGCGGAGCCGCGAGCGTAGCGCAGACGGTAGATACATTACCTGCTGGTATGCCGCTTCAGTCGGCCAATGCATACCTAGCATCCAGGTTGGTACCGCATATCTATTTTGCAAAGGGCAACCAGCTTTTTGTATGGGATATCCCTGCGAAATCCCACCGGCTTATTTATACATTCCCGGTCGGCACGGATGTAAGAACACTCAAATGGTACAACAATACTAAAAGCAGCACAGATGCCGATAATAACCGGGTGATGATGGCTGCCACGCAGGAAGGAGGTGAAGGGAAATTATATCTTTTCCCTGTTGAGCTCACCGGTGATTTTACCGGCGGCACCTACCGCAACGTCTTCACCGGTTTTGGACAGATCCGTGACGTTACATATAAAACTATTCCATAGAAACCCTGATGCCTTAAACACCGGCTGCCTGCCCTTTTACAGGCGGCCGGTTCATCAAATCAATTTCCAGGTATTATCATGAAAAGAAAGTATTTGCTGACGCTGCTGTTTGCAACAGCAGGCATGAGTGCTTATGCACAACAGAAAGCCCCTGCCATTGTACAGGGCAACTTCAACAAAAGAAAAGCAGTTTCCGTAATGTTGTATGAAGTCAGCTATGGAGAACGGCAGGAATTTGCTACAACGAAGCTCAGTGAGAATAATGCCTTCGCGTTTCAGTTACCCGCTGCAAAACCAGGCTTCTACTATCTTTCAGTAGATCCAAAAAGAGGCGGCATCCGCGTGTGGCTGGCGCCCGGCGTAAAGCTGAATCTGCAGGTGTTTGATTCAGGATACAGCATCATCAATCCATCTGCTGAAAACAAGGCATTGATGGAATGGGAGAACATGCGCGCTCCCCTCAGGGCAATGAGCCGGAGTATGCTGAACGACAATCCCATGTACCGCAGTCTGGCCGATAACATCACCTGGCGTTACTTCTTGCCCATTCTGCATGCATTTTTACCTATGGCTGAAAAGTTCAGGAATAAGATCTACAAAACAAACAAATCATTT
>NZ_JBQCGW010000044.1:0-7313 GCF_051955275.1 Pseudobacter sp.
GCCCACCTGGTCCCGGTGGGGGGGTTAATTTTTGCCCCGGGGGGGGGGCGCCCGCGACTGCTCTCCGGCAATCAGATCATCCTTACCTGATGATCCTTCCCGAAACGCCTGTCTGAATAAATTCTTCTATTTCAGGTTTACTGACGATGGCCCAGTCTCCTGCGATGCTTTGTTTCAGCGCGCCGCAGGCCGTGGCGAAGTTGATGATGTTTTGCGGAGCCATTTGCTGCATCAGTCCATATAATATGCCTGCCGTGAAGGCATCGCCTGTCCCGATCTGATCGGTAACAACCGGAATCGTGTATCCTTCGGAGAAATAATATTCTCCTCCATGCGCCAACGCGGCTAAGTATACGGTCTGTTGCTGAATGGTTTTGCGGAAGCTCATGCCCAGTGTTTGCAGCTTCGGCATTTTATGCTGCAGCTGCTGAAAGGTTTGTTTGAACCGTTCTTCCAGCGGCAATTGCTTGTTAGTTTCAATCTCATAATAAATACTCACAGCATCAAGATCGGCCACAGCAATGGAACAATATTGCAACAATGCCGGCATTACTTCTTTGGGCTGCTTGCCGTATTGCCAGAGCTTGCTCCTGTAGTTGAAATCGCCGGAAATGGTCAAACCCAGTTCAACAGCAACTTCCAGGGCTTCGGCACAAACAGAGGCTGCGCTGGCGCTGAGTGCTGCTGCAACACCTGACCAGTGGAAATAATCCGTGTTCTGCAACACCTGTTTCCAGTTGATCATGCCCGTTTGCAGCTCGGTGAAGCTGGTTCCCGTTCTGTCGTAGATCACACGGCTGCTGCGGATATGATTGCCGGATTCCGTGAAATAAAGGCCCAGCCTGTCGCCTCCAAACAGCATTTGATCGGTGCCCACACCGTGCGATTTCAATTGCTGAATACCTGCCAGTGAAAGATCATTGTCAGGAACACGGCTGATATAATTTACATTCATGCCCAGTCTGGCCAGCAGTACGCATACATTGGCTTCCGCGCCTGCATAGTACGCGGTGTAACCATCGGTCTGCTGAAAACGCTTTGCCTGGTGACTGTGCAATCGTAACAGGAATTCACCAAAGGCTGCCAACTGAACTTTATTCCCGGCAGTCTTTTCCATTGTGCTTGATTTTCCGGCAAACTACGTATTGTTAGCTTCATCACAAAAGCCACTCAACACAAAACATTCAAATAATTGCAATCATCAATACAATTCAAAGAGCGCTTCAATTTCAACGGGGATATTATCCGGCAGTGATCCGAAACCAATAGCACTGCGCACTCCAACACCATTCTCTTCTCCCCAGATAGCTGCAAACAATTCACTGCAACCATTGATCACATGCGGATGACGTTCAAAATCCGGCGTGGCATTCACCATGCCCAGCATTTTGATGATCCGCTTCACCTTGTTGAGGCCGCCGATCCGGGTATGGATAGTGCTCAACATGGTAAGCCCAACCTGACGGGCAGCTAACTTACCCTGGTCGGCATTCATGTCTTTACCAATCTTGCCGATAATGAGGGAACCATCCTGCTGCACAGGACCATGTCCGCTCAGGTACAGATACTTTCCATCGATCACATAGGGTTTGTACACACCCAGGGGTTCGGGAGCAGGAGGCAATGCTAATCCCATTTGCTTGAATCTTTCTTCTGCAGTGCTCATACGCTTGTAAATTTTAAAACTTGTAGCTTATTGTTTATTTATTCCACTATCAGTTCATCCATCATCACCAGGGCTGTTGAGCCTGCACCATATTTACCCGCAGGTATGATGCCGGGATGTTTGCCGGTGATCTTGATATATCTTGCCTTCACATTTTTTAAGGTTGCCCTCGCTTTGTTGATGCCGTTTACGGGGAAGTCTTTCAGTTCTGCTATTTTCGCATATACCTGCCCGTTATCTGAGGCGTAAACAACCAACTCTACCGGTGGCCACATGCGTTGCCAGGCATAGTTCAGCACATTGGCGCCCACTTTATTCACAGGCTGCACTTTACCCAGATCAATAACAGCCTCAAAATCTTTGGTGAATCCCACCCACTGACCATCATTATAACGGTGCGACCCGGAAATTCCATTCACTAATTTATCAGCAGGCCCGCCATATTTTCCCGAAGGAAGATTTGTTACAGTGATATCAGCACCCAATGCCTTATGTATAAACCAGGATAGTTCAAACACCCGCCCGTAGGGCATTCCATTCCGGAAAAGCTGCGCGCGCACAACACCATTATTATCCCTACCTGAATGCAGCAGGCCTGAATAGACCCGGCTGTTCCTGTCAGGTAAACTGCCATCAGACGTGTAGCGAATCACAGCTTCCCGGTTACTGGAATGAAGTTGAAAAGAAAGACTACCCCGCTGTAGTTTATTGATTGAATAACTGATCTCATCGAAATTTTCATTCATGCTCATCCCCAATGTCTTCAATATTAAAGGCTGCCTTCTCAAACGCTCCAGAAACCCATCGTACTCCATCGACTCTGCCGGACTCCAGGCCACCTCGGCCAGTGCGATAGCCCGCGGCAGTAACATATATGCCGCCTGTTGAGTAGTAGATAAATATTCGCTCCACAATTGCCCCTGCACGCCTTTGATATATTTCAGTAAAGACTGGTCAATAGAATCCGGTAATGGCTGGTAATTGTACACTTCCTTCAATGGCGTGTAGCCACCCGCCGCAACAGGCTCAGCAGGGTATAACGACTGATAATGATCGAAATAATATTCATCCTCCGTGGTCATGATCGCATCGTGCTGCATGCGGGCTGCTTCCACAGCGCCGGCCGTGCCTCTCCAACTCATCACGGTAACACCCTGCGCCAGTCCACCCTCCAGCACTTCGTCCCAACCCATTACCTTCTTTCCTTTAGCCTGTAAATATTTTGTAACGCGACTAACAAAGTAACTCTGCAATTCATCTTCGCTTTTGAGGTTCTGTGTTTTGATCCGTTGCTGGCAATGCGGACAGGCCTTCCATCTCGTTTTAGGACATTCATCACCGCCGATATGAATGTAATCGGATGGGAAAAGCGTTATCACTTCATCCAGCACATCCTGCAAAAATGTAAATGTGCTGTCTTTTCCCGCGCAGAACACTTCATCGAACACACCCCAGAAAGTTGCCGTTTTATAAGGCCCGCCGGTACAGCCCAGTTGAGGATAGGCAGCCAGTGCGGCCTGCGCATGGCCGGGCATCTCTATTTCAGGGATCACCGTGATCCGCCTTTCAGCAGCGTACTGAACGATCTCTTTCACCTGTTCCTGCGTGTAGTAACCTCCATACCTTTTGCCATCGAAACGGTGCGGCAATTCTTTTTTATGACCGATCATCGTTTCATCCCTCCATGCCGCAACAGTTTGCAGCCTGGGATATTTTTTTATTTCGATACGCCAGCCCTGGTCATCGGTAAGATGCCAATGGAAGGTATTGAACTTGTACAGGGATAAAAGATCGATGTATTGTTTGATGAACGAAACGGGGAAGAAATGGCGGCAGACATCCAGGTGCATGCCGCGGTAGGAAAATCTCGGATAATCGTGGATCCTGGCTACAGGAACTTTGAGCGCTCCGTTTTCCTTTTTCCATATTTGACGGAGGGTCTGAACCCCATGCATTATTCCCGCGGCATCGTGCGCCGTGAGGTTTACATTGAAACCGTTCACCTCCAACAGGTACCCTTCCGGCTCCCGGACCAGGAGGGTATCTGTTCTGAGGCGGACCGAAACCCTATTGGTATTTTCGATCACAGTCAGGGAGTTGCCAATTTCCTGTTTGATCAGATCATTCAGAAAAGCAGTTACGTACTTCCATTCCTTTCCGGCATCGATAACTGTTTGTTTTGAGATAGTACAGAAGCCTTGACCATATTGTGCATTCACGGGCACAGGGATCAGTGCCGGAATTGCCGGCGCCGCTTGCCTTGCAGAAATTTCATTCATCATAACCAGCAGGAACGGAAGTACGAATAGCTTTTTCATTATTGTTTATCCCACCAAACTCTTGTCAATAAATTATCGGTACCCTGGCGAGAAACAGCATTGTCGTAGTTGACTTTGTTATTGCTGCGTTCGTTGCGCAGGTAAGGGAATCTCCGCGGAATAACGCCGCCGGTCTGGTTTCCCGTTACATTCACTGGTGTCAGCTGCGGATAACCTGTACGGCGCCAGTTGGCATAAGACTCCTGTTCATCCAGCAGCAGCGCTATCCAGAACTGGGTATGGATCTGGTTCATCTGATCGTTCACTGAACCGCCGGTGTTGAGCGGATGCGCAGCCGTATAATCGTTGATGGCGTTCTCTGAAATTACGCCAGCCGGGCCAAACTTCGCCCAGTTGCGCATATTGTTCTCTATTCCTTTTTTGAAGTATGCCGAAGCCGTATTGGCGTTGGTCCAGTTACGAAGCGCCGCCTCAGCCAGCAGGAAGGCCATCTCTGCATTGGTGATCACCAGCACAGGTGAGTTGAAAGCCAGAATAGTGGCGGGATTGGGCTCAGAGTAGGTTTTAAAATCCACGGGCTTGCTCAGGGTTCCGTTGGGTAAGCCCTTTGCCAGTACCGGGTCATTGGTGGCGGTTGTGCCGGTAAAGGTCACTGCTATAACCGGCAGGCGTGGATCGTTATTGGTTTTCAGCTGATCGATAAACGTCTTGCTGAATTTTCCACCTTCCTGGTTAGCATCCCCATAAGCATCGCTCTTGTAATCCTGGCCTACCAGCTCAAAGGCGATGGGGTTATAGTTGTAAGTCTGGCCGGTATTGAAGTAGGCAACGCTTGCATTGTCTGCCGCGTTTTCAATCACACCACCGGTGATCGCTTTCTGCGCCCAGGTCCTGGCTTTTGTTTCATCAACTTTAGTCATTCGCATTGCAATGCGAAGCATCAGTGAGTAACCGAACTTCTTCCATTTGGCAACATCACCCTGGTAAATGAAATCAGCTGCTCCAAAGGTTGGTTTGGTGGCGTCCAGTGCAGCAATGGATTCATCAAGCTCTTTCAGCAGATCATCATAGATCTCCGACTGCGGCGTGTAAGCAGGCAGGAAGCTTCCATCGATATGTCCCTTCAATGCATCTTTGTATGGAATATCTCCATAAATATCCGTGAGGCGCTGGAACTGCAAGGCCCGCCAGATGCGGCCCGTGGCCACTTTGTTGGTCAGACCCTTTTTTTGTGCCGCGCGGATGGATTCATTGAGGGTGTTCAGCACATTGGGATAGAGATAGAGAAAATAAAACCCGTGATATTGATCACTGAGTCCATATTTATCTCCCACACCGGAACCATTCACGTCTTTGTATGTGGCATAGTGCTGCACATACATTCCGGCATTGAGGTAAGATGTATAGAAATAAGCGCGGTCATAAATATAATTGCCCCTTAGAATGGCCTGGGAGAAAAGGTAATCCGCATTGGGATTGGTACTGGCATTGGGGTTGGTATTGATCTTTTCAAAATCCTTGTCGCAGGAACTGAAGCCTGCCATCAGGCCCAGTGCAAGTATGCTATGATATATTTTGAAACGTGGCATATTGTTACTTTTAAATCATGAATTAAAACTTCACTGTCAGGTTGATACCGTAGCTTCTTGTGCGAGGCACACCAAACATTTCAAAGCCCTGTGCATTGTTATTGCTGAAAGTGGATTCAGGATCAATATTGGGTGCATCCTTATGAATGATCAGCAGGTTCCTGCCTACCAGGGAAACATTGGCCGACTGTATTTTCAGGAAGGAGATCCTTTGCACAGGGATATTGTAGCCAATGATCACCTGTCTTAATTTCACGAAGTCTGAACTGTACACGAATTTTTCAGAAATAAGTTTCCAGTTATCATAGTAACCCTGCAACTCAGCAGGAGCAAGGGTTTTGGTAAATGGATTGCCGGACTGGTCAACACCGTTCACTGTCAGTCCGCCATCGCGGCCGGGCAGCGTGATCTTTGTCAGACCAAAACGGGTTCCGTAGAGATTGGTACCGGAATATACCACACCACCGAATTTACCATCGATGAGCACGCTCAGGCTGAATCGTTTGTAGTTGAAGGTATTGGTGATACCTGTTGTGAATGGCGCCACCCCGGTACCCATGTCAACCAGGTTGGGATCATCCAGCTCGCGTCCGTTGGCTGCATAGATCACATTGCCTTTGGCATCCTTCCTGGTAGTAGTGGCCATGATGGTGCTGTAAGGACGGCCCACACGATGGTGCAGGAATGCATACCGGTTAACGCTGATATCCGCTTCAATCACATCCAGCTGATCCGTTACTTTCACCACTTCGTTCTTGTTGTAAGCCATATTGTAGCTAACCTCCCAACTGAAGTCCTTTGTTCTTACCGGCACGCCGGTCAGTAAAACTTCGATGCCCCTGTTCCTCATTTCACCAACGTTCAGCAAAGCAAAGTTGAAACCTGTAGATGGAGATACAGAAGCGCGCACGATATCATCGGTTGTTTTACGATCGTACACCGCCAGATCTACACCCAGTCTACCATTCAGGAAGCGGGCATCCAGTCCGATCTCGTAAGTGGTGGATGTGAGCGGCTTCAGGTTGGGATTGGGTGCCATCAGCTGACCTGAGTTGGAACCATTCCAGTTAGTGATCATCTGCAACGGACGTTTATCATGACCACCACCTGGCAGCAGGCTGTAAGTCATGTTCAGCGCGTAAGGGATCGGCGTGGCACCGCCTACCTGCGCCCATGATGCTCGAACCTTGGCAAAGTTCACCCACACAGGCAACCTGAATGCTTCGGAGAGCACAAAGCTGGCTCCTACAGAAGGATAGAAGATATTATTGTCTTTGGCACTGAGGGTAGAGAACCAGTCGTTCCTGCCTGTGGCCGTAAGGAAGAGATAATTTTTGTATGAGAGATCAACAGATCCGAAAACGGAGTTGGTGCGCTGACGACCGAGGGCTTTCACGGTAGCAAGACTTATCACATTGCTCACATCGTAGAACTCCGGCTCGGCATACCCTGTTCCATCCAGGAAGGTATTATCTGCTTTGTTTCTCCGCTGATTACCGCCTGCCAGTACATTCACGGCAAGGTCAGGGATGATCTTTGTGTTGTAGTTGACGGTCAGTTCAGCATTTGTTTCGGTTATACCTGTAAGGTAGTTCTGGTAATACCCCGTAGCAAAATACAGGTTGCCTGTAGGCACAATTCCTGTATAGTTGAAGTTGGAGTAATCATGACTCACGCGGCCTTTCACAAACAGGTTGTTCAGGATATTATATTTGATACTGAGGTTACCGATAAAACGGTTCTTATCATCCGTATTTCTGAATTTGTTAATGGCGAAAT
>NZ_JBQCGW010000045.1:0-29994 GCF_051955275.1 Pseudobacter sp.
CTGTATTGGGGTTCACTTCCAGTTGCACAGCCATTTCCCTTACCGATGGAATTCGTTCCTCCGGTTTCCATTCCTTCAGCAGGATGCGTTCGCACACATAATCTGCTATCTGGAGATATATTGCTTGTGATTCGCGGAATTGCATAATGATTTTTTTTAGCGATCAGATCTCTTTTTCTTTCAGCCTGTACCAGGATGCCAGCCATAACAATGGCGTGATGCAGTACACAAAGAATACCTTGCAGGCAGTGATCATCCAGGCAGGTACTTTCACCGATCCTGTGTTACCCTCAGCTCTTACCCGGAAGTAGGCAAGCTCATCCCGGAAGCCGCCTTCAGGCAGCATGGAAACAATAATGATGTACATCACCAGCCAGTAGGCAAATCCGATCACCAGAACAGCCAGCACGGTTTTAATGAAACTGAATTTTTTAAAGAACACGGAGCCTGCCATGAAAGCCGATTGAACAGCGAAATAACCCATCAGTATATATATCACTAAAGGAGTTCCATCGATGCGGTTCACATCAAATCTGAAGACGTTGGCTAAAGGTTCAGGCTTGAATAATTCGGCAGGATCATAGGGCTTGAAATTGCTTGCAGCTATCGGGTTCATGATCTGCAGCATCAGCCAGTCCACTGCATAGAACACTACTGTAAAGCAGATAAAGAATATGATAAACCCATACAGGAGGGATACCAGTAGTTTTTCCAGGTGCGAGGCGGGTACGCTGAGATAATTGATGCCCTTCCCTTTCGAAGCAAGCGGAGCAAACAATGAACTGGCAAACAAACTGCCCGCAACGAAGAGGGCGAAGTAATAAGTACCGGTTTGAAAATCCGGTTCCGGGCTCCAGCGCCCTTCTCCCATCAGAAAAATGAAAACGAACCACAGGATCAGTAACCCCGCAATGGCCCCCAGCGACAACAGATATCGTTGTCTGTTCTCCATCCAGTGCCTTATAACCAGCAACCGGAATCTTGTAAAATCAAAAACCTGATTCATGAATTATTTTTTCGTTGATTGAAGGATAATGATTAAGCAGCGAAGGCTTTCTGTACCTGCTCACGGTTAAGCACAATCGCTTTATACAGCAGCTCCAGGTCCAGCCTTCCTTCCTCTCCACCCTCATTCTTCAGTATCACGGAATGCCCACGCAGCGAAGCCTCTGAATAAATGGCCTGCTTCACTTCCTCCGGATCAAAGCTCACGGAGAACTGCAGCCTGCGGCTGATAGCCTCGATGGTCTGGTCGAAAAGAATGCGGCCTTCATCTATAATGGTCACCCGGTCTATCAGGCTCTCCAGGTCTTTCACCTGGTGCGTACTGATCACCATACACTTGTTATCGTCCAGCGCGCCTGCCATTACCTTGCGGAACTGGCTCTTGCTGATGATGTCCAGCCCGTTGGTAGGCTCATCCATCAGCAGCACACTGGCATTGCTGGCCAGCCCGAAACTGATCAGCACTTTCTTCTTCTGACCATAACTCATGTCCGCCAGTTTATTGTCTGAAGGGATCTCAAACTCTGCGATGTATTTGTTGAATTGCTCCACGCTGAACCGCGGATAAAAGGGGCTCTGGTATTTCACCAGGTGGTGCAATGGAATATTGCTGAGATGGAATTCCTCCGGCACCAGGAACACTTCCTGGAGAAATGCGGGTTTGCGCTTGCCGGGCTGATGACCCAGCACGTCTATGGAGCCCTGATCGGGGAACAGGAGGCCGGCAATGTTCCGCAGCAAGGTGCTCTTGCCTGTTCCATTCTTGCCCAGCAATCCGTAAATATGACCGGCCTGCAGTTGCAGGTCGAGGCCGGAAAACACTTTCTTTTTCCGGTATGAGAAATGCAGGTTTTGGACCTTGATCATGTTAACTGTTTTAGTGTACTACTTCAATAGTACACCCAAACATAAAAATATTACAGTAGCACTGCAAGTTTTTTGGAAGTTTTTATTTGAGTACCAACAGCGTTTTATTTTTTACCCGGAAAAAGCCGGATGAACGGAATGATGTACATTGCAAACCTGTTTTTGGCAGGGCCACTGGTTGAGGAGATCTCTTATTAAACCGCATTGTCATGTACTAAAACTCACCAGCAGACCGTTAACTGCCTGATTAAAAGAAGTTTATGAAAAAAGAACTCATCAGGGAGCAAGCCCTGGAATACCATTCCAAAGGAAGACCAGGCAAGATCGAAGTTGTACCAACCAAAGAAGCAAAGACGCAGCGCGACCTCTCCCTCGCCTATTCTCCCGGCGTAGCGGAACCCTGCAAGGAGATTGCCGCCAACCCCGAAAAAGTTTACCAGTATACTGCAAAAGGCAATCTCGTGGCTGTGATCAGCAACGGAACCGCCGTTCTTGGTCTGGGTGATATCGGCCCTGAAGCCGGTAAGCCCGTGATGGAAGGAAAGGGTGTACTGTTCAAAATATTTGCAGACATCGACGTATTCGATATCGAGATCAACGAAAAGGACCCCGAGAAATTCGTTCAGATCGTAAAAGCGCTGGAGCCCACTTTCGGCGGCATCAACCTGGAAGATATCAAGGCCCCCGAGTGTTTTTACATTGAGCAGAAGCTGCGCGAGGAAATGAAGATCCCCGTAATGCACGACGACCAGCATGGCACTGCCATCATTTCGGCTGCCGCCCTCCTGAACGCGCTGGAGATCCAGAAAAAGAAAATAGAAAAAGCAAGCTTTGTGGTGAATGGCGCCGGTGCCGCAGCCATGGCATGCGCCAAATTATATGTAAGCCTGGGTGCCCGCCCGGAAAACTTCCTGATGTTCGACCGCAAAGGTGTGTTACATAAGGACCGTGCAGACCTGGAAGGCGACAAGAAACAATTTGCATCCACAGACAAAGTGGGCATCACCCTGGCAGACGCACTGAAAGATGCCGATGTGTTCATCGGTCTCAGTGTAGGCAATGTAGTTACAGAAGAGATGGTGAAGAGCATGGCAAAGAACCCCATTGTTTTTGCCATGGCCAACCCTGATCCAGAGATCGCTTATGATGTAGCCACCGCTGCACGTAAAGATATCATCATGGCCACCGGCCGCAGTGATTTTCCCAACCAGGTGAACAATGTACTGGGCTTCCCCTTCATCTTCCGCGGAGCATTGGATGTACGCGCCACACAGATCAACGAAGCCATGAAACTGGCTGCAGTACGTGCGCTGGCTGAACTGGCAAGAACGCCGGTGCCAGACATCGTGAACACTGCCTACAATGAAAAAAATATCGTATTCGGACCGGAATATATCATCCCCAAGCCACTCGATCCCCGCCTCCTGGCCACGGTTTCACCGGCGGTAGCAAAGGCAGCCATCGAGAGCGGTGTGGCCCAGACCACCATTCCTAACTGGGATGATTATGCGATAGAACTGAACAAGCGTCTTGGCCTCGACAACCAGGTGATGCGCGTGCTAGGCAGCAAGGCCCGCAAGGATCCCAAACGCATCGTGTTTGCAGAAGCAGACAACCTGAAGATCCTGAAAGCCGCGCAGATCGCTTATGACGAAGGGATCGCTTATCCTATCCTGTTAGGTGATGAGAAGAAGATCAAGACAATTGCTGCAAACAACAAGATAGATATCGACGAACTGCCGATCATCGATCCACGCAATGATGACCAGGAAGAAAAAAGAAAAGAGTACGGGGAGCTGTTCTTCAAAAAACGCTCGCGCCGCGGCATCAATAAATATGAATCCGCCAAAATCATGAAAGACCGTAACTACTACGGCTGCATGATGGTGGAAACCGGCGAGGCAGATGGTATGATCTCCGGTCTTACCCGCAATTATCCTGATACCATCCGTCCTGCCCTGCAGGTGATCGGAACCGAGGATAATGTAAAGAAGATCGCGGGTA
The DNA here is from genome assembly GCF_051955275.1 of Pseudobacter sp. NCBI lineage: Bacteria > Pseudomonadati > Bacteroidota > Chitinophagia > Chitinophagales > Chitinophagaceae > Pseudobacter > Pseudobacter sp. Next base: position 3,877 of record NZ_JBQCGW010000045.1, read on the forward strand.
TGTACCTGTTACTTACCAAGAAGGGCCCTCTCTTTATGGCTGATACCACCGTGAACTTCAATCCCACAGCGGAAGAACTGGCGGAAATTACGCTGATGGCGGCCAAGGAAGTGCGTAACTTCAACCTCACTCCGCGCATCGCCCTGCTGAGCTACAGCAATTTCGGCAGCAGCGACAGCCCGGAAGCCCGTCTCATGAGCAAGGCGCGGGAGATCATCAAACAGAAGGACCCTACCCTGATGGTGGACGGTGAAATGCAGGCCAGTGTGGCCTTCAACCAGGATATCCTCCGTGAGAACTATCCGTTCAGCGAGTTGGTGGGCCAGGAGGTGAATACCCTGATCTTCCCCAACCTGGCGGCAGGTAACGTGGCATATAATTTATTGAAGGAAGTAGGTGGGGCCGATGCCATCGGACCGATCCTGCTGGGACTGAAGAAGCCGGTGCATGTACTGCAACTGGGCAGCAGCGTGAGAAGTATCTATAATATGGCCCTGGTTACCGTGATCGATGCCCAGCTGAAATGTGGGAAGTCCAGTGAGGAAGCCGTAAGGAAATCTCCCTGGTGGAAGCGGAACAAAAAGTAAGCATACCAATAAAGTAGTAATTTTAGCCGGTTATTGACACCCGTATAGAATTGTAGCTATGACGTTATTTACAGAATTCGGCCGTTATCTCCTGATGATCAGAGGCATGTTTTCCAAACCGGAAAACGGGAAGATGTACTGGAAGGAGCTTATGCACCAATGCGTGGAGATCGGGATCGGTTCCCTCGGCATTGTGACCATCATCTCCTTCTTTATGGGTGCAGTATCCGCGTTACAGACAGCTTACCAGCTGGTAAGCCCGGTTATCCCCAAATCAACCATTGCGCAGATCGTGCGTGACACTGTGATCCTGGAGTTCTCTCCCACCCTGGTTTGTATTGTACTGGCCGGTGTGGTGGGCAGTAAGATTGCCAGTGAGCTCGGCAATATGCGCGTGAGTGAACAGATAGATGCTTTGGAGATCATGGGCATCAACACCAAGGCCTACCTGGTGATGCCGAAGATACTGGCCGCGCTGATCATGATCCCCCTGCTGGTATCCATCTCCATGGCCCTGGGCATCTACGGCGGCCGCCTGGCCGGTGTGGCTTCCGGCGTGCTTTCCGCTGCCCAGTATGACAAGGGCCTCCTCGGCAGCTTTCAGCCCTACAACGTTTTTTTTGCACTGATCAAGGCCTATACATTCGCATTCATCATCTCCAGCATACCAGCCTACTATGGCTATTATGTGGAGGGGGGTGCACTGGAGATCGGCCGTAGCAGCACCAAGGCCGTAGTAGTAAGCTGTGTAGCCATTTTATTTGCAGACTATGTACTGGCAGCCCTGCTGTTACAATAAATTCCCCTGGCATGATCGAAGTAAAAAATGTAAAAAAAGGATTTGGCGATAAAACGGTCATCAATGATGTGAGCGTGACCATGCAGGCCGGGAAATGTAACCTCATCATCGGCGCCAGCGGCAGCGGTAAAACGGTTTTCATGAAATGCCTGGTAGGTCTGTTTACCCCTGACAGTGGCGAGATCCTCTATAACGGAGAGGATTTCATCGATATGAACGATGAGGCCCGCAAGGAGATCCGCAAGCAGATCGGAATGCTCTTCCAGGGTTCCGCCCTGTTCGACAGCCAGACCGTTGAGCAAAACATTATGTTCCCCCTCAATATGTTCACTACTGACAGTTACCAGCAGAAACTGCAAAGGGTGAACGAAGTACTGGAAAGGGTGAACCTCAAAGACGTCAACAAGAAATTTCCCGCCGAGCTCTCAGGCGGTATGAAAAAAAGGGTGGGCATCGCACGGGCGATAGTGCTCAACCCCAAATACCTGTTCTGCGATGAGCCCAACTCCGGCCTCGATCCGCAGACCTCCCTGGTGATAGACAAACTCATCAATGAGATCACCAAGGAGTATAATATCACCACCATCATCAACACGCATGATATGAACTCCGTGATGGAAATCGGAGACCATATCATTTACATGCACAAAGGGGTGAAGGAATGGGAAGGAAATAACAAAGAAATCATTTTCAGCAAAAACGAGCTGCTGAATGAGTTCATCTTTGCCTCCGAGTTCCTGAAAGACGCCAAAGACATGCGGATGCTGGAACAAACCGGCAAGATCGATAACAACAGGAATATGGACGAGCTGATCAAATAACCAGCCCATCCCTTTCCATCTTGCCTCAATTCCCTTACTTTTGCCCAACTTTTAAATTCCCGCTATGAGCATTTTAGTGAATAAACAATCCAAAATACTGGTGCAGGGCTTTACCGGTACGGAAGGCACTTTCCACGCTGTGCAGATGATCGAATACGGAACCAATGTTGTGGGCGGCGTAACCCCCAATAAGGGCGGTACAACCCATCTCGACAGGCCCGTTTTCAACACCGTAGCTGATGCGGTTAAGGAAACTGGCGCCAATGTTTCCATCATTTTCGTTCCCCCTGCATTCGCAGCAGATGCGATCATGGAAGCCGCAGAGGCCGGAATCGCGCTGGTGATCTGTATTACGGAAGGTATTCCTGTTCAGGACATGGTGAAAGCCAAACTGTACCTGCAGGGCACCAAAACAAGGCTGATCGGGCCTAACTGTCCTGGTGTGATCACAGCGGGCGAGTGCAAAGTAGGTATCATGCCTGGTTTTGTATTCAAATCTGGAAAGATCGGTATCGTATCGAAATCCGGTACCCTCACATATGAAGCAGCCGACCAGGTGGCCAAAGCCGGTCTGGGTGTATCCACAGCCGTAGGTATCGGTGGCGACCCCATCATCGGGACCACTACCCGCGAAGCGCTGGAACTGTTCATGAACGATCCTGAAACAGAAGCTGTAGTAATGATCGGAGAGATCGGTGGCGGTATGGAAGCTGAAGCCGCACGCTGGTACAAAGAGCAACCCAACAAGAAACCTGTTGTAGGTTTCATCGCTGGTCAGACTGCTCCTCCCGGACGCAGAATGGGTCACGCAGGTGCCATCGTAGGTGGTGCTGAAGATACTGCGGAAGCCAAAATGGCGATCATGGCTGAGTGCGGGATCACCGTGGTGAAGAGCCCGGCGGATCTTGGTGCTACTATGGCGAAGGTTATCAAGAAGTAAGTGTAAGCTTTAAATATGTTAGAAGGATGAGTTGGGAAACCGGCTCATCCTTTTTCTTTTATAGCTGCAGAAGGGATATGGAACGCGGTTGAGAAACATACCCCACCGCGGCCCCCACAAAAACACCAAAGAATTGTCGTAAATTAGATCAGCCTCCCCCGACGCCGCTTCAAAACCATATTACAATGAAGCAATTTCACCTGCTCCTCATACTGAGCCTGTCATTTTATTCTGTCAACTCGCAATCGCGCCTCGCTGACCAGTGCCCCCGCATCGCCGGTATTATGGCCAATGGCTGCGGCACAGGTGTACAGGAGAACCGCAACGAATTCATTGTGCTTATCAATGGCACCACCCCGCTCAATGTGAATGATCTCAATATCATCCTGCCTGCCAATGGCGCCATTACCCCTTCCAATGACGACGATTTCGCTGCCAATAACGGCGTAGTACCAACAGGTGGCTGTGTAACCGTGGTGGACGATGGCGCAGTCATTCCCGCAGGGGCGCCGGTGATCATCTTCATGTCCAATTCCGTTGATATGGTGTATGATTTTTCATCGCTCTGTACGCAATACGGTGTGGTATACCTGCTTTACAGGAATGTGCCGGAGCCTGAAAGTCCCAGTTTTCTGGCGCAAAGCAACGTTGACACCATTAAAACTGTCACCCTCGCGGTGAACGGACAGGCAGCCTGTTATTCCGGTTACACGTGGAAGTCAGGCACAGGAGGTAAGGCAACGGCGGATGGCGACTTCTACCTTTTCCCGGAACCGGTTGATGGTAAAAGCCTGAGTGTAAGAATGGTGAATAACGGTTGTGCATCGCCGGTATTACAGCAATATGCCAATCCGCTGAATTCCTTTACAGCTACCTATCAGGAGCCGAGTGTGTTGCTGAACTGGACAACCGATATGGAGCTCGATGCCAGTTACTTTGAAGTGAACAGGAGCCTGGATGGCATGAACTTCGCCAATGCAGGCACCGTCAACGCCCAGGGCGCAGCCGGTTCACTGAGCCGGTACAGTTATACAGACCCCGGCCCGGTGATCAGGAGAACCTACTACCGGTTAAGGATAGTAGACAGGTATGGCAACTCCGTTTATTCTAAAACCATCAGCGTACGTTCCGGTAACAGCGGTATAACATTGAACAACCTGTATCCGAACCCGGTAAGAGATGAACTGACAGTGGACTGGACAGGTACCGGCAGCGTAAAAACGCAGGTGAGCATCAGAAGTCTTGCAGGTAAGATCCTTCAGACCAATACCGTTACCACGGTGCAGGGATTCAACCAGTTCAGGCTCAATACGGCCCAGCTCAGCGCAGGCCAGTATTTCCTGGTGCTCGATTATGAGAACGACAATATTGTAGAAGTTTTTCTGAAGCGATAAAATATCGCTTGAAGCATAAACGGTCCCGGCAACAGCAATGGCCCCATGTTTGCACTGTAATGGCGTTTTACATGGGGCCATTGACTGTTTTAACATTTGATGATATGCAATACTTTTCAATGAAGCATCTTTTGAGCGAAATGAACCAGCCCGCACACAATAATTTGGTGACAAAAGGTTCTGAACCAGATTTAATACCTTGTACAAAATTTGAATGCATGTTGCTGAAAAAAATCCTGTGCATCCTGCCTCTGTTCTTTTTATTGGCCTTAACCACTACAGCACAAAAAATGAATCAGTACAACAAACAATGGAAAAAAGTTGATTCACTGATGAACCAGAGCGGCCTTACCGAGTCCGCCCTCAAAGAAGTGAATAAGATCTATGAACTGGCAAAGAAGGAAAAGAATGAACCGCAGCAGGTGAAAGCCCTCACTTACCGCCTGGCGCTCAAAGGCTCCAAACTGGAAGAAGAGGATGCCAGCAGCACAGGACTTGCCGAGCTCGAAAAAGAAATTGCAGCCACCACGGGCAATACCCGCGCGATCCTGCAAAGTCTTGCTGCCAGCGCTTATTACCAGACCTATAATAATTTACGCTGGAAGCTCCGCAACCGCAGCGCCACCGTGAACTTTGTAAAGTCAGATGTGAACACCTGGTCCGCAGATGATTTCCATAAAAAGACCGGCGAGCTTTACCTGGCCTCCCTTTCAGCAGAAAAGCAATTGCAACAAACAAAACTCGAGGGCTATGATGCACTGATCCGCAAAGGCAATGTGCGCTATCTGCGCCCTACCATTTTTGACCTGCTCGCCCATCGTGCTCTGGATTATTTCAAAACAGACGATCGCAATATCACCCGCCCGGCCTTTCTCTTCGAGATCAATCAACCCGAAGCACTTGCCGATGTGAATACTTTTGTTAACGCTAAGTTCCAGACAAAAGATGAGCAATCGAATCAATTCAAAGCACTGCAGCTCTTTCAGCGTCTCCTGCAATTCCATCTCAATGATGCAAAGCCGGATGCCCTGGTAGATGCAGATATCGACCGTATTGAATTTGCGCACACTTACGGCACCATGCCCAATAAGGATGAGCTCTATCTGCAAACCCTCGACAAACTCATTTCCAAATACGGCAATCAGCCTTTTTCAGCACAGGCCCTGTACCTGAAAGCAGCTTATTACTACAACCTGGCCGCCAGGTATAACAGCCAGACAGACACGGCTCATCGTTTTGACTACGTGAAAGCTGTCAGCATCCTTAACCAGGTGCTGGAAAACAAAACCGCCTCCGAAGGCAGGAGCAACAGTTACAACCTGCTGCAACAGATCAAACGCCCCGTACTTCGTATGCAGTCCGAGTTGGTGAACCTGCCCGCACAGAATTTCAGAGCCCTGGTCACTTTCAGGAATATCACCAATATGCAGGCGCGCATCATCAAGGTGGATGAAAAGAAGCCCGATGAGCTGGAAGGCAACCAGTGGGAAGAAAAGTACTGGAAGAAACTGATCGCCATGCCTGCATTCAAAACGTTCACGCAGCAATTACCGGATACAAAAGACTATCAGGAACACACAACCGAAATACCTGTTGCAGGATTACCGGTGGGCAAATATATCCTGCTGGTAAGCCCTGATGATTTCACGCTGAATAAACCTGTGGCTGCACAGCATTTCTACGTATCCAATCTCGCTTATATCACCAGCGAACACAATCACCACGTGCTGAACAGGCAAAGCGGTGAACCTGTTGCCCGCGCTGCCGTTCAGATCTGGAACCGGTACTATGATTATAAATCAGGCAAATACCTGGAACGCAGAGGTGAACAATTTGTTACCGATCAGTACGGCGCATTCACCGTGACCAAATCAAAGACCAGGGATGATAACCAGTACCGCATCGAGCTGACAACAGCGGAAGATCACCTGGCCATCCAGGAATACCAGTACAATGGTAATTACAATCCGTACGATAATAAAACAAAAGAATATCAATCCACCTTCCTCTTCACAGACCGCGCCATCTACAGGCCCGGACAGATCATTTATGTGAAAGGGATCCTGGTGAACAGGACTACGGAAGCCAATCGTTCCAATATCATCACCAACCGAACCACCCAGCTCGACCTGCTGGATGCAAACGGGCAAAAAGTGAGCAGCGTTGCCGTGACCTCCAATGCTTACGGATCTTACAATGCGCGCTTCACCCTTCCTACCGGATTGCTGAACGGCAATTTCAGGATCGTGGACACGCTTACCAAATCCGATGTGAACTTCAGCGTGGAAGAATACAAGCGCCCGAAGTTTGAAGTGAGCATCGCGCAGCCCGCCGGCACTTACCGCCTCAATGAAACCATCACGGTGGAAGGCCTGGCAAAAGCTTACGCAGGCAACAATATCGATGGCGCTGCCGTGAACTATCGGGTGGTGCGCCGCACCGTATATCCTTTCTACTATGATTACTACATGCCCAAGATCTGGCCTCCTGCCAGCAGGGATGAAGTGGAGATCACCAATGGAACTGCCACCACGGATGTGAATGGTAAATTCAAAGTGAGCTTTACTGCACAACCGGATAACAGTGCCGACAAAAAATCGATGCCTCAGTTTGTGTATGAAGTGAGTGCAGATGTTACAGATATCAATGGAGAAACACGCAGCGCCAATACCAGCGTGAGCGTGGCCTATCAGGCCCTGGTACTCAATATCGATGCTGCAAAAGAACTACCGGCCGACAGTCTTTCCCAGGTGAAAGTGTTCAGCAGCAACCTCGGTGGCGCCTTTGAAAAAGCAAGTGTCACGCTCAATGCGTATCCCCTGATTGCGCCACAACGCCAGTTCCGCAACCGTTACTGGAGCCAGCCCGATGAGTTTGTTCTTTCAGAAGAGGATTTCCACAAACTGTTCCCTAATGATATTTATAAAGATGAGAACCTGCCTGCCAAATGGCAACGCGGCGCCAGTGTGCTCAGCATCACTGACACCACCAGCACCGATGGCAAATTTGCTGCCGGCAAACTTAAACTGCCCGCAGGCTGGTATGTTATGGTGGTAACTACCAAAGACAAGTATGGCGAAGATGTAAAAGCTGAAAAGTATTTACTGCTGACCGCGGCCACTGATCTGCGCCCGGATGCCTATGTTGAGATCGAAACAAAAAGGCAATCATACGAACCAGGCCAGAGCATTCAGTATGCTATCAAGTCCAACCTGGGCAAAGCATTCATTATCCGCGAAACCATCCGTAAAGATGACAGATCGAATAAAGACTTTGTAACGCTTGCGCAGAACAGGCAATCATATACCCTGCCTGTGATGGAAGATGACCGTGGCAATATCGGCGTACTGATAGCTTTTGTGAAGAACAACCGATTCTACACCACCAGCGAAACTTTTGCTGTGCCTTACACTAATAAGGAACTGAAAATCTCTTACGAGACCTTCCGCGACAAGACCCTGCCCGGCAGCCAGGAGAAATGGAAAGTGAAGATCAGCGGATCAAAGAATGAAAAGGTAGCCGCAGAAATGCTCACTGCCATGTACGATGCGTCACTGGACCAGTTTGCACCGCACGGATGGAATACGCCTTCCCTGTACTCCATGCTTTACATGAACAAATCATGGAATGGAAGAAGCAATTTCACGCAGGTGAATGGCATCTTCAAAGATGTAAGTACCGATTATGCCAGCTTCTCTAAAGAATATGATGCACTGGAAACTGTGTGGGACCAATACGGAGGAGGTATTCCTGGCGCAGCTCCGAAACAGATGAGGATGAGAAATATGGCAGCGCGTGAAGTGGCAGCTGCTGCACCAGCGGTTTCTCAAGACGCAGCTTTTTTCAGCGAGGATAGTGAAGGAATGGTAAAGAAAACAGCCATGACCGGTTCTGTAGTTGTAAAAGATGAAAAGTTTGAAAAGCTGGAAGATACTGCCGGAGGTAATGCCTCCACTGCTGCCCAACCCTCTGTCCGCACCAACCTCAACGAAACCGCCTTCTTCCTTCCCGGGCTCCAGACGGATGCCGATGGCAATGTTGAATTCACTTTCACTATGCCCGAAGCGCTCACCAGCTGGAAATGGATGATCATGGCGCATACCAAAGAACTCGCATTCGGATACAGCACAAAAAATGTGATCACACAGAAAGAACTGATGGTACAACCCAATGCACCGCGTTTCCTTCGCGAAGGCGACCGTATCGATTTCAGCACCAAGATCGTGAACCTGAGCTCCACGGAGCTTTCCGGACAGGTAAAACTGCTGCTCATCGATCCGTCCACCAATCAATCCGTTGATGGCTGGTTCAACAATGTGATGCCAAACCAGTTCTTCACGGTGGCAGCCGGACAAAGCACCCCTGTTTCTTTCTCCATGCTGATACCTTATCAATATAACCGTCCGCTCACCTACCGGATAGTGGCCGAAGGCAAAGGCGGAGATCAAACCTGGTCTGATGGCGAAGAAGCCATCCTGCCTGTAGTGAGCAACCGTATGCTGGTAACTGAGAGCCTGCCGCTCCAGGTGCGTGGCAATGGCAGCAAGGATTTCAGCTTCGCCAAACTCTTGCAAAGCGGCAACAGCGAAACCCTGGGTCACCAGAGCCTGACCGTTGAATTCACTACCAACCCAGCCTGGTATGCAGTACAATCTCTGCCTTACCTGATGGAGTATCCGTACGAGTGCGCAGAACAACTGTTCAACCGTTATTATGCCAATGCGCTTGCTACCAATATCGCCAATTCAACACCCACGCTGAAAGCTACTTTCGAGCGCTGGAAGAATACAGATACTGCCGCGCTGCTCAGCAACCTGATGAAGAATGAAGAACTGAAATCAGTGCTGCTGCAGGAAACACCCTGGGTGCTCCAGGCACAGGACGAGACCAAACAGAAAAAACAGATCGGCCTGCTGTTCGACATGGTGCGCATGAGCACCGAACTGCAATCATCTTTCAATAAACTGAAAGACCTGCAAAGCAGCAATGGCGGATTCGTTTGGTTCAAAGGCGGACCTGATGACCGTTATATCACCCAGTACATTGCTACCGGCATCGGAAGACTGAGACAACTGAAGGCATTGCCAGCCAATACCGATGGCATGCAGTCGCTGATCAGCACCATCGTTCCCTACCTCGATAAAAAGATCAAAGAGGATTATGACAACCTGGTGAAGAACAAGGTGAAACTCACAGATAACAATCTCGGGTATACGCAGATCCAGTACCTCTATATGCGCAGCTTTTATGCTGAGTTGGCCATCCCTGCCGCCAGCAAAAAAGCATATGATTACTATCGAAAACAGGCACAGCAGTTCTGGCTGAAACAAAGCAGGTACATGCAGGGCATGATTGCCATTGCATTGAACCGCACCGGCGACAAAACCGTGTCAAAAGCCATCATGGCCTCTCTCAAAGAGAATGCCATCGTGAACGAAGAAATGGGCATGTACTGGAAAGAAGCCAATACCGGTTACGGTTATTACTGGCACCAGGCGCCCATTGAAAAGCAGGCCCTGCTCATTGAAGCCTTCAAAGAAGTGAACAACGACACCAAAGCCGTGGAAGACGCCAAAACATGGTTGCTGAAACAAAAGCAAACCCAGAACTGGCGCACTACCAAAGCCACTGCTGATGCAGTATACGCACTCCTGCTCCAGGGTAATAACTGGCTGGCTTCCACGCCTGAAGTACAGGTAAAGCTGGGCAGCCAGACCATAAAAAGCAATGAGGCCAACCAGGAAGCCGGCACCGGTTACTTCAAGGAAGTGATCGAAGGCAGCAAGGTGAAACCTGCCATGGGCAATATCAAGGTTACTGTAAGCAATGCCGCCAACAATGCTGCACCCAGCTGGGGGGCCGTATACTGGCAGTATTTCGAGAACCTGGACAAGATCACCCATGCCGCCACGCCACTGAACCTCCAGAAAAAACTCTTCGTTGAGAAGAATTCAGCCACCGGTCCCGTGCTCACCCCCGTGAATGAAGGCGATATCCTTAAAGTGGGCGACAAGATCAAAGTGAGAATTGAACTGCGTGTTGACCGCGATATGGAGTATGTGCACATGAAAGACATGCGCGCCAGCTGCATGGAGCCCGTGAATGTGCTCAGCGGCTACCGTTACCAGGGCGGTCTTGGTTACTACGAGAGCACCAAAGATGCCAGCACCAATTTCTTCTTCGGTGCGCTGCGCAAGGGAACATGGGTGTTTGAGTATCCCATGTTTGTAACGCATACCGGTAATTTCAGCAACGGCATCACCACTATCCAGTGCATGTACGCACCGGAATTCACTTCACATTCAGAAGGAGTTAAAGTTGTGGTGGAAAAATAACCGGCGCTACATAATTTTGCCCTATGCAAACAGACATCCTCATCATAGGCCAGGGCATTTCAGGAACCTTCCTCAGTTGGTATCTCCAACAGGAAGGTTTCTCTTTTCTGGTGATCGATCAACCGCAATCCAATATCGCCTCCAAAGTGGCGGCAGGCGTGATCAACCCGGTAACGGGCCGGCGCATTGTCAAGACCTGGATGATCGATGAAGTGTTGCCATTTGCGCTGAATGCCTACCGGCAACTCGGCGATGCCATCGGCGTGGAAGGCATCTGGCAGAAGAATGTGATCGACTTCTTCCCTACTCCGCAGATGAAAGTATCGTTCGACAAAAGATTTGAAGAAGACCAGCAATACCTGGCCCGGCCAGTTGATGAGAACAATTTCCGCCCCTGGTTCAATTATGATTTCGGATATGGCGAAATACAACCTGCCTACCTGGTGAACCTGCCCGGTATCCTGCCTGCCTGGCGCCGGCAGCTGGCCAGCAATAACCAGCTTCGTGAAGAGTGGTTCGATCATCAACAGCTGCAGGTGACCAATCACAATATTCAATACAAGGATATAACGGCAAAGTATATACTTTTTTCAGATGGCATCAACGCTGCGTCTTCCCCTTACTTCAGCAATCTGCCCTTCGCTCCCAATAAAGGCGAAGCCATCTGGCTGGAGGTCCCGGACCTGCCGGATACGCATGTGTTCAAACGCGGGTTCAGCCTGATCCCCTGGAGCAAGGATATTTTCTGGCTGGGCTCCACCTATCTCTGGGAATTCGAGAACGCTGATCCTACACCAGGCTTCCGGCAATTTGCAGAAACCTGGCTCAAACAAACAGTGAAGCTACCCTGGAAAGTATTGGATCATAAAGCGGCGGTCAGGCCTGCTACCCTGGAACGCAGGCCCTTTGTGGGTTTCCACCCCGTGCATCAGCAGGTGGGGATCTTCAATGGCATGGGCACCAAGGGATGTTCATTAGGTCCCTTTTTTGCGCACCAGCTGGCCAGCCAGCTGCGCCATGGCAGCAATATCACACCTGAAGCAGACGTAGCGCGTTTCAAAAGAATCCTGTCGCGCTAACTCAGCGTGTGCCCTGTCGCTCGCGTCCCCGCGAGTGACTTCTATTCCGTCGCCTCCGGCGACATGGTGTTCGCCAGAGGCGAACCAATATTCCTCACTCGCCGGAGGCGGGCGAGCGGCTCCCCGATCTGGTAAATTTTCCATTATTTTTGCGGCAACAAGTCAAACTACTGCAATGTCTACAGAGAAAATGTATACCATTCCTGACCGTTTCAGGAAAGTGGAAAATCTCCATATCCTTTTCTGGCTGGTGAAAGATATCTGCTGGTGCATGTCGTTCAGAACCGTAGGCATCATCATGCTGATCCCAACCCTCACCGTGGCGGTGCTCATCACCTGGCAGACACGCAAGCTGAAAGCCGAATTGTTTCATAACCTCGCCGTCACCTTCTGGATCTGCGCCAACGGTTACTGGATGATCATAGAATTCCTGGGCAGGGACGATACACTCCGCATCTTTACGGTGATCCCCTTTCTGACAGGCTTGTTTTTCCTGTTTATTTATTACGTATTCATCCTTCCGCGGGAAAAGAAAAAAGAGAAACTGGTAAGCATCACGGTGGATGTACCGGAAGAAACAATGATGATCACCAGGCGGCAATGATCAATGCTTTATCCTTCCTTCCAGTAAGGCGGTAGGCGCATAACCAAACTGCTTTTTGAAAGCATGGGAAAAATGAGATAGGTTCTCAAATCCCACTTCATAACAAACATCGATAGGCTTGCTCTTTTTCTGCGTGAACTGAAAGTGCGCCAGCTCAAGCCGCTTCTGTGTAAGCCAGCGCTGCGGCGTGGTCTGAAACGCTTTTTTAAAATCACGTTTGAAAGTGGTCAGGCTCCTGCCTGTTAAATAACCGAATTTTTCCATCGGCATATTGAACATGAAGTTCTTCTCCATAAAGCCCACCAGGTCTGTTTTGCCGGGCTCTTCAAAATTGCCCAGGATGCCATCGATACTCTTATCGATCTTCCTGAGAATAGTAATGGCTTCGGTGATCTTCAGATCTGCAAGATCTTCGGGGAACTGGTCCTGCAAGTTGAAATAAGGGATCAGCGATGCCAGGCAACTCTGCAGCAACGGGTGTTCCGTAAAACTCCGTATCCCCTGCTGCCCGCCAGCCACCGGTGTGATATGCAGCTGATCATAATATTGCTTCAGCTTTTCAGTAGTGAGATGCATCACCACGGTCTTATGCGGCAGGCCGTCCTTTGGATAATTGATGATGGTGGCAAGCTGGTTACGGGGTATCAGGAAGATATCTCCTGTTTTGAAGATCCAGTTCCTGTCTGCCTGCACAATTTTGGTTTCACCGGAAATGAACCATATCAGCATATGCTGCTCAAATGCGATCTCCGATTTGAAGAAAGTATCTTCATAACAACTCAGCTTGATGTCAGGCGTAATATATCTGGCTGTATATTCCATGATTGATCAGATTAAGGTAAGCATTTTATTCAAAGCCGGAGCCGGGAGGTTACTGCAGCTTTCCGTTGAAATTATTCTGTTTCATTGCCCGTTTGTTTTTGTCAGAACAAAATTGGCACGGAAACGGCGGAATGGTTTTGTTTTAAAGACCTATTTGCTTTGTTTTCCGGGTCTTTCAAAACCTGGATACAGCTTATGAACTTTATTGATCTCCATGCTTAAAAGATCAACCGTATCCTCGAGTTCTTTTTCATTCATCGAAGCAAAACCAAACCGAAAAGCATTTTCTGCTTCATCTGCCCGGAGTACTTTCATTGAATGGATCTGCTGCAATAAAGCAATGGAATACGGCTGCTTTAATTTTATCCAGACAGCCATTCCTCCTGATGGCAAAGTATAGGAAATATACGGGCCCAGTTTTTCCTTCAACTGCTTATCCAGAAAATCCCGGCGCAGGTGATAGATCTTTTTTGCTTTTTTAAGATGTCGCTTCAGCTCTCCCTCGATGATCAGCGCTGCCAATGCATTTTGCATATAGCCATCACCACCAACATCAATAAGCTTTCTGAGCACAACAGCTTGCTGGATGAAATTATGCGGAGCCACCATAAATCCAATCCGGAGAGACGGATCGAGTATTTTGGAAAATGACCCCACATAAATAACTGTTCCGTTGTGCTGGCTGCTTGCCAAAGGAAGGTAGGGAGATGAGGTATAGTGATAATCATAGTCGTAATCATCTTCAATAATGGCAAAAGAATACTGTCTGGATAAATCCAGCAGCTTCATTCTTCTTTCAACACTCAATGTTACGGTTGTAGGATAATGATGATGTGGAATAATATATACTGCACTTACTCTTTTCCTCTTACACACTGCCTCAATCGCATCAGTATCCATTCCGTTTTCATCTACCGGAACTTCTATTATTCCAGCTCCGGTCTCTTCAAATGTTTTGCTGGCAACCGGGTAATCCGGCCTTGCCACAATAATACAGGCGCCTTTGCCAAGCAGCAACTGCGCTGCCAGATAAATACTCATTTGTGCGCCATGCGTGATCAGGATATTTTCCGGAGAAATATTCATCCCTCTTGTTTCAGAGAGATAATGAGTCAGCGTTTCTCTTAATTTGATGGTGCCCTGCCCCGTGCCGGTATGGGCATTTTTTATCGCATATTTCCTGGAAGTATAAGAACGATAGGTTTTCAATAATTCATCAATGGGAGAAAGGCGGACATCAGGATAACCATCATCAATGATGATCTCAGGAATACTGGCCAATTCTTCTTTCAACAGGTTTCCCTCCAACTTCCTGAAGGGGAGGTTGAACTCATTTTGATAAGACGGCAGCACGGCGGAAGTATTCCATTTTTGAGGTTTCAATAATGGAATGCGCCCGGATACAGCAACCTGCTTTCTTGGGATGATCACGATCCAGTCCTGTGCGTTCAATTCATCATATGCCGCAATCACTGTTTTTCTGTGAACACCCAGCATTCTAGCCAGCTCACGGCTGCCGGGCAAATGAGAACCCGCCTGTAACCCGCCACTCCGGATGGCATCAATCACAGCAAAAGCAATCTGTTTATATACAGGTGTTTTGCCTTCCTTATCTATCTTAATTGTATTTGTAAATGGGAACATACTGGACTACTCAATAACTGAAATCTGGACCCTAAAGGTAGTCCTCTTTAAAAATACTTTTGTGCTCAGAATCAAATATTAAAAGCAATGGATTACAAAATCAGGAAAGCAGGTCTGGAAGACCTGAATGAAACAGCTGCCCTCTTCGATCTTTACCGTGTTTTTTACCGCCAGGAACCGGACCTGGAAAAAGGGAAAGCATTTCTGAGGGAAAGGTTGCTGAACAGTGAATCAGATATTTTTTTAGCCATTGCTGACGGCAAGCCAGTGGGGTTTGTTCAGCTGTACAAGCTATTTCATTATACCAGGCTGCAAAAACAATGGCTGTTGAGTGATCTCTTCGTGCATCCTGATCACAGAGGAAAAGGATTATCTGTTGCGCTGATAGACCGCAGCAAACAATGGTGTGAAGAAACAGGCGCCTGTGGCCTGGTGCTTGAAACTGAAAAAACAAACGATATCGGGAATAGGCTGTATCCCCGTTGCGACTTTGAATATGACGGTTTACACAACTATTACCACTGGTGGAAATAGCTGGTATTGATCAATGAGCGTAAATAAGTTTGAAGTGTAGATCTATTCGCTAGGCGGCAATTTTATTTTCATTTACGATCACCAGCGGGTCCTGCCTCAGCAGTTTGCTCATCGCAGCAAAAAGCTGGGGCAGTTCAGCCCTCATGCGGATGGGATTCTCAAAGAACACTTCCACACTCACTGCCCAGAACTCGTGGTAATTGGTTCCGGCATAATCGCCCAGCAGGTTCTTCTCGCCATGCTGCATGCCTTCAAAGATGGGACGCGCTACTTTGGAGAAATTCTTGAACTCCTTCTTGAAGTGCTTGTCTTCTTCCGTTTGGGTGATGAAATTCACATACGTCAATGCATGTCCCATTTCATGCAGCCCCACATTACAGTTCAGCATTTCCCCCTTCACCCCTTTCATGAAATTATCCCAGCTCAGGTAGATGCCGCTATGGTCCACATGGCCCTGGAAGGGACGGCTGTAGAAACCGTAGTGGTAATCATCTTTCAGTACATAGATATCACGGAAATAATTCAGCAGGAATTTATCCAGCCCGAATGTCAGCTGCACGGAAACTGCGCTGATCAGGATGGCCATCTCGCTGCTCTCCTGTACTTCTATATAATGGAAGCGTTTGGCTTTGCGGAAAAGGAAAGTGCGGAACAGGAACTTGCGTTGTTGTTCCAGGCTAAGCCGGTTATAAAATCTGAGGTGTTTTGAAACGATGGAATGGTAGAAAGGCTCCTGAGTGAGGAACGATTTGTGTTGGCGCTTTACATAAAACCGGTTAAAGCACTCGGTCACCGGTCCATGAAGCAGGATAATAGCAATCACCACCAGGGAAATGACCAAAATTTCCATAAGGCTCATTTTTCTTTTTGTGAATAGAGAGGTACGTGGGTCAACGGGTGGCTTTCACAAAGAATGGATTCGTTACGGTGGCGTTTCAGGGGAGGTGGAGGAGAATTATAGTAACTGAATCGGGAACAAAATAGAAAGAATAATTTGAAAATGGAAGTACCCCCGCCTAAAATTATGAAAGCATTACCTTTGCCATCCCCCACTGCCTCTAAGGCATTGGTTTACCATTGATATTATAAAAAACCAACATAAGCATGTACAGAACTCATACCTGTGGCGAACTGCGCATCGCACAACAGGGCCAGGAGGTTACGCTGGCCGGATGGATCCAGAGTGTCAGGAAATTCGGAAGTATCACATTCGCCGATCTGCGGGACCGCTACGGTATCACCCAGCTTCTTTTCGGGGAAGAACTGAATCAGCAGCTTGACCAGCAACCGCTTGGAAGGGAGTTTGTGGTGCAGGCAAAAGGCATCGTTACAGAAAGGACCAGTAAAAATGCCAATATTCCCACCGGAGATATCGAGATCACCCTTACCTCCTTCACCATTCTCAACAAATCTGCAGTGCCTCCCTTCACCATCCAGGATGAGACCGATGGCGGAGATGACCTGCGCATGAAATACCGTTACCTCGATCTTCGCAGGAACATCGTAAAGAAAAATCTTGAACTGCGTTTCGCCGTGGCCAAAGCCGCACGAGAATACCTCAACAATAACCAGTTCATGGACATTGAAACCCCATTCCTGATCAAGAGCACACCGGAAGGTGCGCGTGATTTTGTGGTGCCATCCCGCATGAATGCGGGGCAGTTCTACGCCCTGCCGCAAAGCCCGCAAACCTTCAAGCAGCTGCTGATGGTGAGCGGATACGACCGATATTACCAGATCACCAAATGCTTCCGCGATGAGGATCTCCGCGCTGACCGCCAGCCCGAGTTCACCCAGATCGATTGTGAAATGTGCTTCGTGGAGCAGGAAGACATCCTCCAGATGTTCGAAGGCATGGTGAAATATATCTTCAAGGCTGTAAAGAATATCGATTATACAGAGTCCGTTGCCCGTATGACCTGGGAAGATGCCATGTGGCAATATGGAAACGACAAACCGGATATCCGTTTCGGTATGCAGCTCCTCAATATCAAATCGGCGTTCACCCTTAACGGGGAACTTCCTGCTACAGGCCAGCTGCTGGCAGGTACAGAGTTCAAAGTATTCAATGACGCGGAGACCGTGATTGCCATTGCAGTTCCCGGCTGTGCGGAATACACCCGTAAACAAACCGACGAACTAACGGACTGGGTCAAACGCCCGCAGATCGGCATGCAGGGGCTGGTATATATAAAATGTACTGCCGGAGAGAACGGCGCCGTTTCATACAAAAGCAGCGTAGACAAATTCTTCAATGAAGAACAGCTCGGTGCTATTGCCACAGCTGCCGGCGCAAAGGCAGGCGACCTGGTGCTGATCCTGGCAGGCCGCGAAGAGCGTACCCGTAAGGCAGCCAGCGAGCTCCGTCTTGAGATGGGTGAACGCCTCGGCTTCCGCAAAAAAGATGAATTCAAACTGCTCTGGGTAATGGACTTCCCGCTGTTCGAATATGCTGAGGACGACAACCGCTGGGTTGCCCGTCACCACCCGTTCACAGCGCCCAAGCCATCCCATATCCAGGCCATGATCGATAATGATCCTGTAATCCATGATGCTACAAAATACCTGGAGCATCCTTATAACCATATCAAGGCAAACGCTTATGATATGGTGCTGAACGGAAACGAGATCGGTGGTGGTTCCATCCGGATCTTCCAGCGTGAGCTGCAGGAGAAGATGTTCACTGCCCTGGGCATGAGCAAGGAAGAAGCCCTGCATAAGTTCGGCTTCCTGCTGGGCGCCTTCGAATACGGAGCACCTCCGCATGGTGGCATCGCCTTCGGCTTCGACCGTACCTGTGCCATCCTGGGCGGAAGTGAGAGCATCCGCGATTTCATTGCCTTCCCTAAAAACAACAGCGGCCGTGATATGATGCTGGATGCGCCATCCTCCATAGATGACAAACAGCTGGATGAATTGTCAATCAAACTGAACGTGAAATAAATTCGCAGTGCCCAGTCGCTTGCCTCTGGCGAGTGCCTTTTATTTGTTCGCCTCTGGCGAATACCCTGTCGCCGGAGGCGACGGAATATAAGCCACTCGCGGGGACGCGGGCGACTGGCAACACTCCGACCGAATAAACAAGAACAGATGAGATCATTGCTTTTGTACAGGATATTAAGTTATGCATTACTGATCGTAGCCGGTTTCCTGGCCCTGATGCTGCTGGCCGCACTGCCTGCCGCTCTTGCCAATCCCGTACTGCTCCTGTTCGTTTTCCTCATGGCCTGCGTGATCATCTACAGCTATTCAAGCTGGCGCTTTCTTAACCAGGCTATCGATAAACATCAATACTGCAAGCCTCGCCTGCGCGACCTCATTAAAGTGAACAGCTATTTTGCCCTGGGCATCGGCCTGCTATTCGTGTTGCAGGGCATCTCGCTAATAGCTGATCCTCACCTGTCAGAAGAAGCAGCTAACCAGGCCATGGCCAATATTCCGGCAGAAGCCAATTTCACTAAAGAAGATGTGCTGAAGCTTCTCCGTTTCATGGAACGCTTCTTCCTCATCTACGGCTTTGTGCTGGTTACCCATATCTTCCTGACCTGGTCCATGCTCCGTCAGCATCGGGATGCATTTGAACTTCCGAAAGACCCTGAATAAGGGCCGCAATTTCTCCAACCGGCAAAACTAATATTTTTAGTAACTTCGCGCTTCCTATGGCCAATACATCCATACCATTGGCGGAGCGCTTAAGGCCGCAAAGCCTGGATCAACTGGTGGGTCAACAGCATCTCGCCGGTAAAGGCAGTATCCTGCGCACTTCCATCGAACAGGGCAAAGTGCCCTCCATGATCCTCTGGGGTCCTCCGGGCACCGGTAAGACCACTATTGCCAATATCATCGCGCATACCCTGCAGCTTCCTTTCTTCACGCTGAGCGCCATCAGCGCCGGGGTGAAAGATGTTCGTGAAGTGATCGATATCGCGAAGCGCACTGATAAAGCCATCCTCTTCATAGATGAGATCCACCGCTTCAACAAGGGGCAGCAGGATGCCCTCCTGGGCGCCGTTGAGAAAGGCACCATCACTCTGATAGGAGCCACCACGGAAAATCCCTCCTTTGAAGTGAACAGCGCCCTGCTGAGCAGGAGCCAGGTGTATGTATTGAAATCACTCGATGAGGCCGACCTGGTGCAGTTGCTGCGTCATGCCATGGAAGCCGATGAACTGCTCAGTAAAAAGCATATCGATCTGCAGGAAACAACTGCACTCATCAATATCTCAGGGGGGGATGCCCGCAAACTGCTCAACCTCTTTGAGCTGGTAATCGACACACTCAGTACCGGTGACGCAGGCAGCGCAGCAAATCCCATTGAGATCACAGACAAAGCAGTAATGGAAATTGCGCAGCAGCGCATTGCCATGTACGATAAATCGGGAGAACAGCATTACGATATCATTTCCGCCTTCATCAAATCCATGCGTGGCAGCGACCCCAATGCCGCCGTGTACTGGCTGGCGCGGATGATCGAAGGAGGAGAAGACGTAAAGTTCATCGCCAGGCGCATGCTCATCCTGGCCAGTGAAGATATCGGCAATGCCAACCCTACCGCCCTGGTGATGGCCAATGCCACATTCGATGCAGTGAGCAAGATCGGTTATCCTGAATCCAGGATCATCCTCAGCCAGTGTGCCGTATACCTGGCCTCTTCTCCCAAGAGCAATGCCTCTTATGTTGCCATCAACGACGCCATTGCTGCAGTAAAACAGTATGGCGATCTGCCCGTGCCGCTGCATATCCGCAATGCGCCTACCAAACTGATGAAGAACCTGGATTACGGTAAGGGCTACAAGTATTCACATGAATACGAGAACAATTTCTCGCAGCAGGAATACCTGCCCGAACAAATCTCCGGGCGCGTGTTTTACGATCCCGGTAAAAATGCCAGGGAAGATGAACTGCGCCGCTATCTGAAAAATCTCTGGAAGGAAAAATACGGCTATTGATCAACCTTAAACAACAGGAAATGCCCACCACCAACTGGATGCTGAAATCATTTGCAGCACTCACACCCGATGAACTGTACGCGCTGCTCCGCTTGCGCAGCGAAGTGTTTGTGCTGGAACAGAACTGCATCTTCCTGGATATGGATAATAAAGATCAGCAATGCCTCCACCTGATGGCATGGCAGGGAAACCTGCTGGCGGCATCCACAAGACTGGTGCCCCCGGGAATTTCCTATGAGCTTCCTTCTATCGGCCGCGTGGTATCTTCACCGTTAGTACGTGGTACCGGCATCGGAAGAGAGTTGATGCAGAAAAGCATCTCCGAAGTAAAACTACGATGGGGAACTTACGATATCAAGATCGGGGCTCAACTATACCTCAAACGCTTCTACGAAAGCCTTGGCTTTCAGCAAACCAGCCCAATCTACCTGGAAGACAATATAGAACACATAGAGATGATCCTTCATAACTCGCTCTGAGCGCGGTTTTCCACAATTATTTCACATCAATAATTTTTTTTGTGCAGCACACACAAAAAAGAAGATTTCTGCGTTTATACAATCGCATAGTGGTGTTATTTATGTTATAACACGTGATCCATTGACCGTCTGAAAACTAAAAATCTAATATCTCATGAAACAGCATCTACGCTTTTCTGTAGGGAAGCGCTGGGTATTATCGCTTGCGATAATCTGTGGTAGCCTGCCCGCATTCAGCCAGTACGGAGAGAAATCTTCCTCCTGGGAAATTGGAGCAACAATCGGCCCTTCCAACTTTCTCGGAGACCTTGGTGGTAATGCAGGTAAAGGAACCAGGTTCATCAAGGATAATAACTTCCCCATGACCAATCTTACTTTTGGTCTTTATGTATCCTACCAACCCACCGAATGGCTCGGTTTCAGGCTGGCAGGAAATATCGGAAAACTTGAAGGTGATGACGCTATCATCAAAGGGAAAGGCGGACTGGAAGAAGCCCGCAAATCCCGGAATCAGGATTTCCGCTCAAAGTTCACTGAAGGCCTGCTGCTTGCAGAATTCTATCCCACTGTTTTTTTTGAATATGACCCATCTGATATCTTTCACAAACTGCGTCCTTACGTAGTAGGAGGTGTGGGATTTTTCAAATTCAATCCGCAGGGGAAAGATCCCATCACCGGCAATTATGTTGACCTGACCCCATTAAGTCTGGAAGGACAGGGCTTTGCCGAGTATCCCGACAGGAAAGTGCCCAAACTAACGCAGATGAATATCCCATTAGGTGCGGGTGTCAAGTACTTCATGAACGAAAAGGTAAGCCTGTCACTGGAAGTGATCCACCGTCAGACCAACACAGATGAGATCGATGGCGTTAGCACAACCTATATCGATCCTGCGCTCTTCTATAAATATTTCAGCGTTCCCAAGGCGCAGCTCGCAACGAGAATGGCCAACAAGAATGTTGATGGAAATCCAGCTCACGCACCAGGAAAGAAAAGAGGAAATTCCAATAATGATGCTTACTATACGTTCGGCATCAAACTTGGTATCAGGTTAGGCGGTGGCGGAGAAAGCTATAACAACAGCACCCGTTGTCCGATCAGGTTCTAGTCCGTAATAAATTTTTAGTTGATCCGTACCCTTTAATAATTGCACTGACCTTAACAAATATATGCCTATGCAATTATTTGTACCCTACAGAAAACGTTCGTTTCATATTGTATCCCTGCTGGCGCTTTCATTTACCCTGACTGCAGCAAACCCTTCCGCCGCGCAACAGCCTTCACCGGCCGGGCCGCGGGACTCCATTGTTGTGCAGAAGAAAGTAACCAGTAAGAAACATAAGATAAAACTCTTCCCCAATGCAAAGCACGAGGCATTATTCTTCAATGTCAAAGGCGAGGAAGGAAGAGCGTACCAGCTTTATCTGTTTGACGTGGAAGGAAAACTTGTAAAGCAGGCACATATCAAAAACAATCAGACCACTATTGTGCATCATCTGGAAAAAGGAAATTACCTGTTTGAAGTGTTCAGCGATGATGAGCGGATTGAGAACGGGCAGGTGATCGTTCTATAAAAATTGTTCTTTGCTTTTCCATAACTAATAGCCAATAAGCAGCAGGGAAATTAGTAAAATCCAATAATCCGGTTGAGTCAAAACCTGATCCGTTCCCTATAATTTTCAGTACCCAGGTAAATAAAAAGATTTTATTGATCACTCCCTGCACCTGCTTATTGGAAAAGCAAACAAATACTTCTGGTTCTCCCAGTATCCTCAGTAGCCGGCGATGAGCAATTGCCGGCTACTTGTTTTTTATGAAGTGCTGGTTACAGCAGGGCCTGAGCTACTTCTTCCCAGTTGTTGAGCCGGTCATACCCCTGCACTGTCTGGTTATGTGCCGCATTATACAGGTAAGGCTTCCCCGTAAAATGCATCAGGTTCTTAGTATGATCATCTATGAGGTAATCACCCACACAGAGGCGCTTGTCGCCGCACAACACCACCTGCTTCCAGCTGATGAAGCTGAAATTATCTTCCAGCCACTCTATCTTATCTTTCAGGGAATTCGGGAACTCCGTTGCAGCCGAAACAATAAATAGCTCATACTTTTTATTGATCTCGGCCAGTACACGCTGACTGTCTTTCATCACAGGCAGGTGGCGGAAGAAGCCGGGCTCATTCAATCTTGTGCGGATCATCGGCTGGTGCTCCTCCGGAAATCCAAAAGCCCAGGAGCCTTCCATTTTAGAATAATCTATTTCGCGGTCGTACTTTTCTTTATACCATTCAATCATCGCGTTCATGGGGTCAGCTATCACTTCATCCATGTCTACCAGAACTCTTTTCATATTTATTTTAGTTCGTCTTTCAGGAATTTGCCGGTGAAGCTCTCCTTCACTTTTACCAGGCCTTCCGGTACGCCCTCATACAGGATGGTACCGCCGCCATCGCCACCTTCCGGACCAAGATCTATCAGGTGGTCGCCTACCTTGATCACATCCATATTATGCTCAATCACCAGCACCGTATTGCCACGGTCAACCAGTTTATTGAGTACATCTAGCAGGTGCTGAATATCTTCAAAGTGTAGACCTGTGGTTGGTTCATCCAGTATATAGAATGTTTTTCCGGTATCTTTCTTACCCAGCTCGGTGGCCAGCTTCACACGCTGCGCTTCTCCCCCGCTGAGGGTTACGGCCGATTGCCCGAGGGTGATATATCCCAATCCCACTTCTTCCAGTACTTTGATCTTACGGTAGATGTAAGGAACATTCTCGAAGAACACCACTGCATCTTCCACCGTCATATCAAGCACATCGCTGATGGATTTACCCTTGTAACGGATCTCGAGTGTTTCCCGGTTATACCTTTTACCCTGGCATTTTTCACAGGGTACATACACATCGGGCAGGAAGTTCATTTCAATCACACGCATACCACCTCCTTCACAAACATCACATCTCCCTCCTTTCACATTGAATGAGAAACGGCCGGCATTGTATCCCCTGATCTTGGCTTCGGGCACTGCCGCATACAGCGTACGGATATCCGTGAAGAAGCCACAATAGGTGGCAGGATTACTGCGGGGAGTACGGCCGATAGGGCTCTGATCGATCTCTATCACCTTATCCACATTCTCCAGGCCTTTCACTGATTTGTAGGGCATGGGCGTCATACGGCTGTTATACGCATGTTTGCTGAGAATGGGATACAGGGTTTCGTTGATCAGTGTGCTCTTGCCGCTGCCACTCACACCGGTCACCACAATGAATTTCCCCAGCGGGAATTTCACGCTTACATCTTTCAGGTTATTCCCTTTTGCTCCTTTGATCTCCAGTGTTTTTCCATTTCCTTTCCTGCGCTCTTTCGGTACCGCAATGCCACGATGCCCGTTGAGGTAGGAACTGGTGAGGGTATCCAGCTTGAGCAGGTTCACAGGCGTACCCTGCGCCACTACCCTGCCACCATGATAACCGGCCTTGGGGCCGATGTCCACCAGGTGGTCTGCAGCCATCATAATATCCTTATCATGCTCTACCACAATCACGCTGTTACCGATATCACGGAGGTTCTGAAGCGCCGTGATCAGCCGCTGGTTATCACGCTGATGAAGTCCGATACTGGGCTCATCCAGGATATACGTGATCCCCTGCAGCTGAGACCCGATCTGCGTTGCCAGCCTGATCCGCTGGCTCTCGCCACCGCTGAGCGTGCGGCTCGCACGGTTGACCGTGAGGTAGGTCAAACCTACATCCAGCAGGAACTGTACCCTTTCACGGATCTCCTTCAGTATGTCTTTGGCAATCACGTTCTGTTTATCGCTGAGCCTGGTTTCAATGCCTTCAAACCAGACCATGAGCTTATCGAGGTTGAACTCGCTGAGTTCAGAGATATTTTTATTATCCACCTTGAACCAGAGGCTTTCTTTCTTCAGTCTGGCCCCTTCGCAGGTTGGACATTCCTTCAGTTCCATGAATTGCTCCACCCATTGGCGGATGGAATCACTGGAACTACCCGCGAACCATCGTTTGAGTTGGGGAACAATCCCCTCAAATTCCGTCATGTACAGATTGCCTTCTTCCACATTGTCAAAATCGAGGTGCTCTTCTTCAGCGCCGGTCTCCTTTCCATAAAGCAGGATGTTCATGGCTTTTTCGGGAAGGTCTTTCACCGGTACATCCATTTTGAACTTATGCTTCTTTGCCAGTTGCTGTACCTGTTTGAAGATGGTATTCTCCCTTTCTTCTCCCAACGGGGCAATACCGCCTTCATTGATGCTGAGCTCAGGATCAGGGATGATGGCATCCATGCTTACCTGGTACACCACGCCCAGGCCTTTGCAGGTGGGGCAGGCGCCATAAGGGCTGTTGAAGGAAAACGAATTGGGAGAAGGCTCTTCATAACTGATACCTGTGTCTTCACACATCAGTTGTTTGGAGTACTGGATCACTTTATCACTCTCGTTCACCAGCAGGAACATCAGGTCCTTCCCCGTTTGCAGGGTTTTCTGAACGCTCTGGCTCAAACGGAGTTTCATATCGGGAGTAACCGGCAGCCTGTCTATCACCACTTCAATATCGTGGATCTTGTAGCGGTCTACCTGCATTTTAGGTACCAGGTCTTTCACCTCTCCATCCACACGTACTTTCAGGTAACCTTTCTTGCGTATATCTTCAAAGAGTTCCCGGTAATGACCTTTACGGCCGCGCACGAGCGGGGCCAGCAGGGTTATCTTTTTATTGCTGAAACGCTGGAATACATTGCTGACTATCTCTTCTTCACTGAACTTCACCATTTTCTTTCCGGTGTTGTAACTATAGGCTTCTCCGATACGTGCGTACAGCAAACGCATGAAGTCATACACTTCGGTGATGGTGCCAACAGTGGAACGCGGATTTTTATTGGTGGTTTTCTGTTCAATGGAGATCACGGGAGAAAGGCCAGTGATCTTATCAACATCCGGTCTTTCCATATCACCAATGAATTGCCTGGCGTATGCGCCGAAACTTTCCATATACCGGCGTTGCCCTTCGGCATAAATGGTATCGAAGGCAAGGGAGGATTTTCCGCTGCCGCTGATACCGGTGATCACCACCAGTTGATTTTTCGGAATGCTGATATCGATATTCTTG
>NZ_JBQCGW010000046.1:0-12455 GCF_051955275.1 Pseudobacter sp.
CAGCAATAATTTCTGCCATTTATCAAATACCTGCAAACGGAACGGCGACTTGTTCACACGCACCCTCAGCTTGCTGGTAAATATCTCGTAAGCCTGCGGCTCATCGTTCACATGGATAGTACCTACAGGTTCCAGTGATTCATTGATCACAGCAAAGGATTCATTGTTCCTGGTGAAAGCGCCATCAGGTGCAAACCAGATCTTCAATACAGAAGGACTGCAAAACCCGATCTGCACTTTGGCGTTCTGTTCTCCATGGAATACCACATTGTTTCCATTGACGGTGTAGCTATTGATAGTACCTGGCGTTTTCCATTGCGCCTGCGCAACAAAACTCATTGAAACCAGTACCAGGCAAACAAAAATTCTTTGCATCATATCCAGAAAAAATTAGGGTCTAATATTCAAGAACCAGCATATTCCAGTACTGCAATCCGGGAACAGTAACTGTGATATCATTACCGGTCTGTGTAAAATTCAATGCAGCAGCCACTCCATTTCCGGCATCAGGAGATGCCAGCCATACTTTCTTCACTGTTTTGGCTACCGTAATTTTCATGTCCATATTTTCAATGCCCACCGGCTTCACCTGTGTACCATTGGTATCGCGCCATTCCAGGGAGTTGGCATTGGTGAAGTTCACCAGGTGCAATACCTGGCGATTGGCATATTCCTTTCCGATAGCAGCCACTTTGCCTTGCTGCGCAGGCCAGCCGGCAATCACAGCCTTTCCGTTTGTACAGCTCACTGCAGGAGTATTGAAACTGCCGCCATCACGCAGCAGGTTTTCATAAGCCACCATGAAATCATAATAACGGACCAGCGCATTCCTCAATTCATCAGGAAGCTGGAGATTGTTGTTAGGGAAATATTCTTTACCCAGCATATGCTCTCCCAGCTCTAAGTGGGCACCACCGAACGCAAAGATCACAGCATCGGTGAGCAACACGGCGGGTGTATTGAAATAACCAGTCTGATCTGCTTTGTTGTAATTCATATAAGCCGCCAGCACCGTACGTTTGGTATTGCTGCTGTAAGCATCATTGTTACGGATGATATCGGCCAGATCACTGAACTGTTCGTTGGGTCCCCATACCTCCGTGTACAGGAAATCCACTGGAGCTGTAGCGATCTCATTCTGCTGACCATACTGGTTCACCGCGTTCATCAGCAGTTTCTTAGTGGGTGCTGCTGTTTTCATGGCCTGGATGAATGGCTTGAAGGTAGATGCCTGGTTAACAGAAGCACCATTGTAATTATACAATGTTCCGCGGTCTCCCAACTGATCGATATGAAATCCATCGAAGTTCAGTGCCTGGTATACATCAGCATTCTTTGCCACCAGGTACTGCTGCCATTGCGTATTACCGGCATCGGTCAGAAAAATATCGCTTTTGAAATAGGGCTGTGGCAATGGATGTTTGTCTTTGGCAGTATGGTTCACATCCTTGAACAGGTACCATTGTTCGTTTACGCCATCTCCTGCAGCATCGCTCAATGCGCCGAAGGCAAGATTATAGAACATCGCCTGCATGCCTTTCTGATGCGCCACATCGATATAAGACCTCAAAGTAGAGAGGTACACATCTTTATTGGAAATGTCTTTCCATACAGACTGCGGAGCAGTACCAGAGCCTGCGAGTGGAAGATGATGTTTGTAGAGCCAGTCGTAGAACTGAAGGCCATTGATATGGTGCCTGGTAAGGTTGTTCATTACATTACCGATCTCACCATCGGTCAGCTGACCGAAATTTGTAAGGAATCCATACCGTGGAAATTTAGTCCAGGAAGAAGAAACATCCACCGCTGTGCTGGCATGGATCTTTTCTTTTCCATCCACCACTTCATAAATATCCACCATATAACCGGTGAAGTCCGCAGCGGGCGCCGTCCAGCTCCAGCTTTCGCTGAAAGGCGCTTCGGAGATGGTTTCCATGAGATGACGGTAACGCACTTTGAGATTGCCGGTCAGGGGGCGGTTAACGGAGAAACTGACAGTTTCTCCCGGCTTGTACATGGCCTTGTCCTTGTTGATTGTTAGAACGAAAGAGTTTCCATAGGTAACCGGATCATTCTTTGGACCGTCCTTTTTACAGCCGGCCCAAAGAATAGTTCCTGTCAGCAACAGGCTCCCGAAAAACTTACTGCTTCTGAATGCTGATAGTATCATACAATTGGTTGATAGTAATTTTGTAGGTGCCTGCTTCCGTGATCTTCCATTTGAAGTCGGGGCTGCCACCTGGTACGAATTTCATTTGGGTACTGCCGGGACCTGAGGCATTCAGCACAGGCATGAAGAAATCTCCGCCCCAGTCGCCGGTTTCCACAGGGAGCTTGAACTCACCCACATTCATCTGACCGGTCCAGGTAAATACATAAGGATTGCCCGGATCTGCTGTCATTGGTGTTGGGTTGTCTATATTCCATCCTGTTGGAGTTGCATCACCCACCATCCAGATCTGAGTGAATGGCGTGAAAGGTTTGATGCTGACGGTCATTGCCAGAATGTCGAGTTTGATTTTGTACGGTCCGGGATTGGTGATCTTCCATTTGAGATCTGGATTACCGCCGGCTACCAGTTGCACTCCCGGTTCTGTGATAGCAGGATTATTGGAGAGTGGCATATAATAATCGGTTCCGAAATTGCCAGTGGCAACTGGGATCTTGAATTCACCGGCAGAAAGGATTTCATTGTAAGTGAAAACAAAAAGATTGGATGAGTCCACGCGCATTTCTGCAGGATTCTGAATATCCCATCCTGTAGGTATAGCATCGCCCAGCATCCAGAGCCGTTTGTAGGGAGGCTCTGAACTTTCCTGCACATCGATGGTGAGGTCGAGCAGGTTCACGGTAACATCATAGAGGCCTGACTCGGTTATCACGAACTTCTCATCAGGGTCTGCATCATTATCACGATACACCAGTGTGGTATTGCTGCCCCCTTTGTTATAGGATGGCGAGAATTGTCCGAGCGTGGTGATGAGCTTGAACTCACCGGCCGATAAATTCCCCTGCCAGTGGAACAATCCGGCCTGGGCATTATCAAGGCTCATCGGGGTGGCATTGCCTGCATCCCATCCATTGGGTGTGGCATCACCGATCAGGTAAAGTACTGTGCTCACTGGCTTGTAAGCCGTTACAAGGAAGGTGATCACGGAAGAAGAATCCATGGTTCCTGCATCATCTCCTATCGTTGCCACCACTTTTGCCTGAAAGCTGGTTTCCGTTCCGGGCGTCAGGCTCCATTTGGTGAGCAGGAGATTATTGAGGTCTTTTACCGAATATTTTTTTGAAAGACCGCCCTTGCCGAGATCTTCCACCAGGGCCTGTTTGAAATCATTTCCCTGCTTGTCTATTTTCAGAACATAGGAAATTCCGGCGTTGGTGCCATTATTGGAACCTGAGGTCCAGCTGAGCACCAGGGCATCGGCCGCATCATTCTTCTGATTGAGCATGATCTTGCCGGAGCTGGCGGATAGCTGCAATGGCACATTGCCCTTGTTCAATTCTTTGTAATCCTTGCGGCAGCTGAACACCAGCAGTACGGCCAGCAGGGGTAACCAGTTTTTTATGGATGAAGCAATCATAGCTGACTGTTTATGGTTGATACGGGAACTTGTTTAGTAGTCTTTGTTTTGCGACAGATTGGGGTTTGCATCTCTTTCCTTCTGCGGAATAGGCAGCAGGAGATGTTTGGCAGTTGCATTGGTTTTACCGATGCTGTGCAGGAAGTTCAACCCGTACTGTCCGTTGTTCACACGAACCAGATCAAACCAGCGATGTCCTTCAAACGCAAGCTCCATCCTTCTTTCGTGAAGGATCTTTTCGCGCAGCGCATCCTTGTTGAGACCAGTAACATCATTCAGCCCTGCCCTGTTCCGCACACGGTTCAGAGGGCCACCAGCATTGATACCGGCTGATGCAGCCTGTGCTTCTGCGCCACGGTTCAGTTCATTCAGCGCTTCCGCATACATGAGCAGTACATCTGAAAAACGAAGTACCGGCCAGTCGGCAGGATTGGTGTCATAATCAGGAGAGATGGATTTCGGTACCAGGAATTTGCGAACATTGTATCCCGTGCTGGAGAAACTGCTCTTGTAAACCTTTCCATCAAAATCAGGACCGCCAACATAGAGTATGGTTTTATCCTTTCGGGTATCGCCTGCTTCATACGCATTCACAAACTCCTGTGTGGGATGATTCCAGCCGTAACCGCCTCCTACAAAATCAGAGTTGCGAGGTCCGGTGAAAGTGCTTACCCAGCTGCTCTGGTTTTCATTGTCCCAGAAACTGTAACTGGTCTTGCCGAAGTACTGCACTTCGAACAAAGACTCCTGGGAGTTCTTTGTTAGTGGGTTGAAATTATCGCTGTAATTGGCATTCAGCGCATATCCCATACCGTTAAGCTGCGCATAAAGATCAACTACTTTCTGATAATTGCCCAGTGTTAAATATACTTTCATCAGCATGCCCACAGCAGCGCCTTTGGTAGCACGGCCGATATCACTTCCGCTGTATTGCGCCCTGGAAGGCAGATTGCCGATGGCTTTGCTGAGATCATCGATGATGAGCTCGTAGACCTTTGCTTTATCCGTACGTGCCGGGCGAAGGTCATCGGAAGGCACCTGTGGCTCTGTAAGCAGTGGCACATCACCAAAGAGCTGAACGAGTATGAAATAATAATGAGCCCGGAGGAACTGCGCTTCACCAATGATGCGGTTCTTCATTGCTTCATTGATGGTCATGCCAGGCACATTCTTCAGGATCAGGTTGCAGCGCAGGATGCCTGGTGCCGGCCCACGCCAGATATCCAGCGCAGCAGCATTATCCGTGGAAGTAACAAAATTGGCTATATCCTGTGTTTCGATACCGTCTGTACCGCCACCAGCGCCTACCAGGCTGTTGCCGGCCCATATATCGGTGGTCCACATACGAAGATTATAAAGCTTTGGCCATTGCAATGGCTGATAAGCGCCATTGATGGCGGCAATTGCATCATCTTCCGTTTGCCAGTAGTTGGAACTGTTAACGGAATCGAGCGGCACTTTATCCAGGAACTTACTGCATCCTGCTGCCAGCAATACAGTGCAAACGATCGGGAGATATAATAATGATTTCATTCTCGGTAGTTTGGAATTAGAAACTGATGTTGATACCGGCGCTGATGGTCCTGGTTACAGGATACACATTGAGATCGATCCCGTTTGACGGGACTTCAGGATCGAAGCCGGTATACTTTGTGAATGTGACAAGGTTCTGACAGGAGATATACACCCTGGCGCTGCTCATCTTTGCTTTCTGTACAATGAAGCGTGGCAGCGTATAACCAAGGGTTACATTCTTGATGCGGAGATAAGATCCATCTTCCACGAAGCGATCGCTCACCCGGGTATTCTTATTTGGATCGTTGAATACCGCACGTGGCATTTTGTTACTGGTGCCTTCACCGGTCCATCTGTCGAGCACCGCTGTTGTCTGATTCTGCGCCACGGCCATGCCTTCCTGCCAGATGCGGTTGGCATTGTAGATATCATTGCCGGCAATACCCTGCAGGAAAACACTGAGGTCAAATCCTTTGTAAGAGAAATTATTGTTCATCGCAAAGATGAAGCTGGGATTGGGATTTCCGATAAAGGTCCGGTCGTTATCATCGATCTTTCCATCGTTGTTGAGATCACGGAATTTGATATCACCGGGGCTCGTCCTGTTATAAGGATCAGCTCCCGGCACCTGCACCGCCCAGCCGTTCACTTCCTTCTGGTTCTGAAAAATTCCGGCAGTTACAAATCCGTAGAATTCGTTGATGGGATAACCACCGGGATGCTGAATGGAAAGGTTCTGATTAAGTCCGATACTTCCGGTATAAAGTGGCACGCTGTCATTCAGGCTCAAGATCTTGTTCTGGTTATAACTCACATTGAAGCTGGTGCTCCATTCAAATTCGCCGGTAATATTCTTTGTATTCACTGCCAGCTCCACTCCCCTGTTCTGCACTTTACCCAGGTTGATGCTGGGCACCACGATATCGGAATAGCCTGTAGAAATGGGAACGGACATCGGCACCAGCATATCGCGGGTATTCTTCAGGTAGGCGTCCAGCGTAACATTCACGCGACTGTTCAGGAAACTCGCATCCACCCCGATATTGGCCTGTTCCACTTTTTCCCAGCGCACACCAGGATTTGGGATGGCCTGCGGCACGATGGCGTTTACCGGAGTGCCATTGAAATTATACTGTACCGTCTGCAATACAGAGGCAAAAGAGTAGTTACCGATATTCTGGTTGCCGGTGATTCCATAACCAACACGCAGTTTGAGGTCATTCACAAAACTGATGTCTTTGAAGAAGTCCTCTTCCGAGATCCTCCAGGCGGCTGATGCTGAAGGGAACGTGCCGTATTTGTTCTCGTCACCAAAGCGGGAAGAGCCATCCCGGCGAACCGTAGCAGTCAACAGGTATTTACTCTTATACGCATAGTTCACACGGCCAATGAATGATAACAATGCCCATTCATTACCACTACCGCCAACCGTAGGCAGTGTGGTACCGTTATTGAGTTGTTGCGTGGCTTCACTCGCAAACTTCTGCACAGAACCATTCATAAAATCATACCGGTTGGTCTGGGCGCTGGTTCCCGCGAGCGCTGTGACGCGGTGGCCATTGAAATTCCTTTCGTACGTGAAGTAATTATCCCAGAGCCAGGTGATGCTTTTATTGTATTGCTGAAAGAGATAAGAGTTGGGCTGGGGAATCGGCTGCCAGTTGTATTTGGGGCTCCAGCTCCTGGTATCGAAGAACAATGCCTGGATGCCACCGGTGGTCTTGAATTTGAGATCGCGGAAGAGCGTAAGTTCTGCGAAAACATTTCCGAGAACATTGTAACCCGCCGTGGTATTGCTGTTCAGCCTGGCCTTACCAATGGGGTTGGCGATATCACCTACCCATGAAGGCTGTCCGACTGGGCCCGCATAAGTTCCATCCGGATTGAACACGGCCTGTGTAGGCAGTGCTGCCAGGGTGTTGCGGATATCATAGGAGCCATTCTTTTTGATATCATGGCTCAGAGTCAGGTTATTTCCGAAGCGCAACCAGTCGAATGGTCTTGAATCATGATTGAACTGAAGCGTATAACGCTTGTAGTTTGTATTGATAACGATCCCCTGCTGATCCAGTACGGTACCGGAAGCATAGTAAGTTGATTTGGGGCCTCCGCCGGAATAAGACATGGAATAATTCTGCATAGGCGCGGAACGGAAAAGCAGGTCCTGCCAGTTGGTGCCCGCACCTAGTGATGGCGGATTGGCAAACGCAGGGTTCTGCGCCTGTCCATTGGCCGACATCATTTCATTATGCATGGAAGCGAACTGCGAGGCATTCAGCATATCGATCATACTGGTGGCTTTCTGCACACCATAAAAAGATTTGAAATCGAGCGAGCTCTTGCCGGATACACCACGTTTGGTGGTGATCAGCACCACACCGTTGGCACCACGGGATCCGTAGATGGCGCTGGCAGAGGCATCTTTCAGGATTTCGATGCTTGCGATATCATCAGGACTGATAGTATTGAGGGGCACATCCGTAGGCACACCGTCGATCACCAGCAGCGGATCGCTGTTATTGATGGTACCGGTACCACGCACGCGGATGGTGGCATTGCTGCCAGGGGCGCCGGAACTGAGGATCTGCACACCTGCGGCACGCCCCTGGATGGCATCGCCTGCATTGGTAACCGGCAAAGATTTGATGTCTTTACTGTTTACCGAGCTCAGCGATCCGGTGAGGTCGCCCTTCTTCTGGGTGCCGTAACCCACCACCACCACATCGGCCATTGTATTGCCGGAGGGCGACAATACAATGTCCAGCGTAAGCAGGTCTTTCACAGCAGTGGTGAAAGCGATATACCCAACAAAAGAAGCGGTGATAGTATCTGTACTGCTGACATTGATGGAATAGTTTCCTTCAGCATCGGAGGAGGCGCCTCCGGGTTTGCCTTTTATCTGAATGCTCACACCGGCAAGTGGTGTGTTGTTTTCCCTGTCTGTTACTTTTCCTTTGAGTGGCCGGCTTTGTGAAAAAGCCCAGGCGGGGAAAACCAGCATACAGAGAAGAGGTGTCAGTTGTTTTCTCCAGTGAGTGCTACCTGGCATAATACAATCGTTTTGGAATATGAGAGTGAAAAATTGGAACAGTGATTCTGCCTACGAAAGAAATTATTATTTCCACGGTTGCAGTATCTCTCCGTTCCAATTTCTGATCAAAATGTGCCAATTTAAGATACGAATCCATAACCAACTAGAAAACAATTGCTTAGGCTATTTTCTACAATCATGGTTTTTCACCGGCAATACCTACATTTGAACACGGTATCATGTTATTGAATCGCATCATACGATCCTTTGCCATCACACTGCTATTGCTGCTTACACTGTCCGCCGCATATGCACAGTCGTACTATTTCAGGAACTACCAGGCAGGCAATGGCATCTCCAGCAATACCATCACCAGTATTTTACAGGACAGGAAAGGCTTCATGTGGTTCGGTACCAGGAACGGCCTCAACCGCTTTGACGGAAACAGTTTCCGCATCTTCAAACATGATCCGCAGGACAGTACCAGTATCGGAAGTAATTCAGTACTGAGCCTGTATGAAGACCAAGCAGAAAAATTATGGGTCGGAACATACAAAGGCATTTACCGCTACGATCCGCAATCTGACCGTTTCCAATTTTTTGACCGGCTGCCCGCCGGTGAAGTACGGTACATCAAAGCAGATAAACAGCAACAGGTCTGGGTCATCTGCGATTTCCATCTCTACCGCTATGATCCCAAAACCGATTCACTGCAAAAGTTCAGCACTGGAAATTCCCAGGAACTGGTATTGAACATTTCCGAAAAAGGGGAATGCTTCACTGCCAACAACTGGGGAAATATCAGGCGTTATGACGCCTCCCAACAGCGTTTTATCGAATACAAATTACCGGAAGCCTCTCCCAAACATACGCTCACTGCCATACAGGATATCTATCCGGTGAATGATAGCCTGGTATTGCTCGGCACTATGAATAAGGTATTGCTCTATAATATCAAAAGCAATTCGCTTCGCGATGTATTTGCCGGATCAGGCATCAGCCAGGTGATCCAATTACACAAGATCATCCGTCAATCCCCCACCACCTGGTGGCTGGGCACTGAAACGGGTATTTACATTTTCGATCTTCACCGCGGAATTACCGGTGTGGTGCAGAAAGAATATGGCAACCCCTACTCCATCACCGATAATGTGATCTACTCTTTCTGCCAGGATACGGAAGGCGGCACCTGGGTAGGTACATTTTTCGGTGGGATCAATTATTATTCGCAACAGACCAATCGCTTTCAGAAATTCTTTCCGCATAACGGGCCTGACCGGCTGGGCGGCAACCTGGTGCACGAGATCTGTCGTGATGACCAGCAACAGATCTGGATCGGCACGGAAGATGCAGGCCTCCACAAACTGGATACACGCACCGGAAATATCAGGCAGTTCATGCCGGGAAAGGGAGCCGGCAATATTTCCTACCAGAATATCCACGGACTGGTGGCCTCCGGAAACGAGCTCTGGATCGGCACTTACGAGCATGGGCTCGATGTGATGGATCTCCGAACGGAGCAGGTAGTGCGTCATTACAATGCAGGCAATGGCCCATATGATCTGCACAGTAATTTTATTGTCACCTTGTATAAAACGAGGAACAATGATATACTTGTCGGCACCTGGACGGGCCTGCTTCGTTACAACAGGGACACTGATAATTTCACGACCATCTCCGGTTTCGAAACACAGGTGCAGGGCATCACGGAAGATGCGCAGGGCAATATCTGGTTCTGCTCTTATGGCAATGGCGTATATTATTTCAATCCGCAGACCAATGTCCGCGGCAATCTCCGCTTTGATCCCAACAACAGCAACAGCCTCTGTAATAATTATGTCAACAGCCTGTATCTCGACAGTCATGGTATTTTCTGGTTCTGCACTGAAAATGGTTTATGCAGTTATGATCCGCGTGCAAAGCAGTTCAGGAGATACAACAATTTACCAGACCAGGTATTCCGCGTGCTGGAAGACAATAACGGCAAGTTATGGATCTCTACCAGTCGCGGGCTTTTCAATATGGACCCGGTCACCACAGAAGGTAAGCTGTACACCACAGTGCAGGGCCTGCTCAGCGATCAGTTCAATTACAATTCAGGATACAAGGCACCGGATGGCACCATGTACTTCGGGTCTGTGAAAGGCATGATCAGCTTCAATCCTGCACATTTCAAAATGCCCTCCTTTGTGCCGCCTGTTTATATCACACACCTGCAGGTGAATAATAAAGACCAGTCTGTCAACCGCGATGAAAGCAGCCTGACACAATCCATCCTGTACACCAAACAGATCACGCTACCTTACGACAGGAGCACGCTCAGCCTGGATGTAGCCGCCCTCAGTTACTCCATGCCCGGCACCAATGAGTATGCCTACAAAATGGAAGGGCTGGATAAGGACTGGATCAGCATGAGCAGCAACCGTCGTATCTACTACACCAAATTACCGCCGGGTGATTATATATTCAAAGTGAAGGGATCGGCTGCAGGCGATGTTTGGAACCCGCAGGAGACCACCTTGAAGATCCAGATCCTGCCACCCTGGTGGGCCAGCTGGTGGGCCTATGTGATCTACTTTCTGATCGGCGCAGCCATATTACTGGTGATCCTGCGATATTATCATATTGCCGTGAAGGAGAAGAACAAGCGCATGATCGATACGCTGGAGATGGAAAAGGAAAGAGAGATCTACAATGCCAAAATAGAATTCTTTACCAATATCGCCCACGAAATAAGAACCCCGTTAACACTCATTAAGTTGCCACTCGACAAATTAATGAGAAGTCATAACCACAATTCTTCACTTACAGAAAGTTTGGAAATGATGAAGAAGAACACCAACCGCCTGATCGATCTTACAGATCAGTTGCTGGATTTCCGCAAGGCAGAGGCCAACAAATTCAGCCTCAATTTTATCAGAACGGATATCAGTGACCTGCTGAAAGAGCTGTTCCATGCCTTCAAGCCCATTGCGGAAGAAAAGAAGCTTTCGCTGAAACTGGAGATGCCGCGCATGCCGCTCCAGGCCTATGTGGACCCGGAAGCATTCCGAAAGATCATGACCAACCTGCTCAACAACGCTATCAAATATGCAGCAGGAAATGTGACCATGCGGATGAAACCTTTCAACAGCAATGACCAGGTGTTCACCATCGAATTGCGCAACGATGGCCATCTCATTCCTTACGAGCTCAAAGAAAAGATCTTTGAACCTTTCTATCGCCTGAAAGAAAACGAGAAACAACCCGGCACCGGTATCGGACTGCCTCTCTCCCGCTCCCTGGCTGAATTGCACAAGGGTGTACTGGAATTACAGCAACCGGAAAACGGGCTGAATGTATTTCAGCTCTCCATTCCCATTCACCAGGAGAACGAGATCAACTTACAGGATTACGAGACCATCGAAACGGAACAAACAGAAACTGTATCGGAAGAGATCATAAAAGATGCAGATCCATCAAAGCTGCATCTGCTGCTGGTGGAAGACAATAAAGAGATCCTCCAGTTCCTTCAAAAGGAACTGAATGCAGGCTACACCATTTCGAGAGCAGGCAATGGTGAAGAAGCGCTGGAAATATTGCAGCGCGAGAACATCCACCTGGTGATCAGTGATATCATGATGCCGCTGATGGATGGGATCGAGTTCACAAGAAGAGTGAAGACAGACCTGCAGTTCAGCCATATTCCCATCATCCTGCTGACAGCAAAGAATTCCATGACCTCGCGCATCGAAGGGCTGGAAGTGGGCGCCGATGCCTATATTGAAAAGCCCTTTGCTTTTGAGCACCTGCAGGCCCAGATCACCAACCTGCTCAGCAACCGGAATATCATCAAGGAATATTTTGCACGTTCTCCGCTTACACATATCAAAGGCATTGCCAGCTCAAAAGCCGACAAGGATTTCCTGGAGCAACTGCATGCCGTGATCAACGAGAACATCACAGACATTGAACTGGATGTAGACAAGCTCTCGAGGCTGATGAATATGAGCCGCACCAGTTTTTACCGCAAGATCAAAGCGCTGTCTGACCTCACTCCGAATGAGCTCATCAATTTATCCCGACTGAAAAAAGCAGCAGAGCTGCTCGCTGAAGGCAATTACAAGATCAATGAAGTGGCGGGCATGGTGGGCTACAGCATCAATAGTAATTTCTCGAGGGATTTCAACAAGCAGTTCGGGAAGTCACCATCGCAATACCTGTCAGAGCTCGCAGTGCCCAGTCGCGGGCGTGCCCCGGAGGGTAGTTTATTTTTTAGGGAAAGGGGAAGCGGTGTTGGCCAATTGTGTAAAAAAATTTTTTAAAATCGGGGATGCTTACGA
>NZ_JBQCGW010000047.1:0-23526 GCF_051955275.1 Pseudobacter sp.
ACTGCCTCCTGCAGGCAGGGAAGATGTTTCCCTGGACTTTCTTCAATACCAGTTTACAAAGATTGTAGAGAACTGGAGTGAACACCTCCAGCGTATAGCCTTCCAGATCACCAGGAACAAACAGGTAACGGAAGATATTGTACAGGAAGCTTTCCTCGAATTATGGAAACACCGCAGGAAGATCATTCCTGAGAATCCGGTCGGGTGGCTTTCAAAAGCCGTCACCAATCTAGCTCTTAAGTATATACGAAAAACAAATGTTCAGGTTAAAGTGTTCAAGGCTTTAAGCCATTTTAACGATACCTGCCACTCAGATGTTGAAGAACGTCTGATCTGGAAAGAGCGGCAGACCATTCTCAAAATCGCTATCAATAAACTTCCTTCACAACAACAGCTCGTTCTGCATCTCAGTAAAGAGGTTGGACTAGGAAGGCAGGAAATCGCTGACCGGCTTCAGATCTCTCCCAATACAGTGAAAGTGCATTTGCTTCGAGCTATGCACTTTGTGAAAGAAAATATTTGTTTCATTTTATTGTTCCTCTTCTTCTGCGCATGTAACAATTTATTTTTCAAAAGAAGTAATACAGATGAAAGGGTCAGGGACTTATATTATGCAGAGAAAGTGATAAGTGAAGTGCATCCGGAAGAATGGATGAGTACAACAGTGAACAGCTTCACAACTGTGATGAATATCATTCTCAGGTAATTCAAGGTTCCATTACTCAATAAGACCCGGTGCCAGCAGGACCGGAAAATAATCAACAGGTCAAAGCAGCATACTGTACCGGCCCGGGAAAGCTATGCCTATACTCAAAAAAATAAACCTACTTGCATGATTTTAAAAACAGAAAACCTTTCTCATCGTTACAGCAATACCTGGGCGATAAGGGATATCAATATTGAAATAGCGGAGCATGGGATCATCGGTTTGCTCGGCTCCAATGGAGCCGGGAAATCCACTACCATGAATATCATCTGCGGCACCCTTAACCCCACTGAAGGAAATGTATTCATCAACGGGATCGATAAACGGAAAAACCCGGAAGCTGCAAAAAGGGAAATCGGATTCCTGCCACAGAACCCGCCATTGTACACCGATCTCACCATCGATGAATACCTGGTGTATAGTGCGGAATTGAGATTGATCGATAAACGGCGAGTAAGACCGGCCGTGGAAGAAGTAAAGGAAAAATGCGGACTGTCACATTTCAGTTCGCGGCTGATCAAAAACCTTTCAGGAGGGTATCGCCAGCGGGTGGGCATTGCGCAGGCGATCATTCACAAACCCAGACTGGTGGTGATGGATGAGCCCACCAACGGACTTGATCCCAATCAGATAATTGAAGCAAGGAAGCTCATCCGGCAAATTTCGCAGGAGCATACAGTATTGTTGTCTTCTCATATCCTTTCTGAGATCAACCTCCTTTGCAGGGAGATCATCATGATCGAAAGCGGAAGGATCGTATTCTCCGATACGATGGATGCATTCAATAATTACACGCAGGCGCGGTCGATACTCATGAAATTCGATAATCCTCCTGCTAAGGAGATGCTGCAGCAGATCAGGGGCGTTACCGGTGTGGAGTTTCTTAGTGCCCGGGAGGTCCGTATTCAATTCGACGGAGACCAGGATATGAACGACAGGCTGGTTGCCGCCAGTGTGGCCAATGGATGGAAACTGCGTGAGATCGGCTACGACAAAGGCATGCTCGATGATATTTTCAAACAATTATCTTCTCAGTCTGCCCAGTGAGCTTACAGGCATTCATAAATACATTCAGATGCGAATAATTACAAGAATTGCGAAGAATGAACTTCGCCACCTTTTCTATTCTCCCGTAGCCTGGTTCCTGGCCATCGTGATGCTGGTGATGTGCGCTACCTTTTACACCAACCTGATGTACATCATATCCAAGATGGAAGCGCTGAATGCCAGGTTGAACCCATCTGCATTACTGGAGGCCGTTCAATCCAATACCCTTGTGATTTACAACGGGCCTATCGGGCTTTTCATTAAAATACTGAATCAGCTCTACCTGTTCGTTCCCCTGCTCACGATGGCTGTGATCAGCAGAGAGTTCAACAACGGAACAATAAAGCTCCTGTACTCTTCACCGATCAAACTCAGGCAGATCGTTCTGGGGAAATACCTGGGCATGATGGCATTTTGTTTTATCCTGGTACTGATCGCCGCCGTTTTTGTGATTGCCGGTTTTTTCAATATCCAGGCACTGGACGTTCCGCCACTGTTATCTGGCCTGCTGGCCCTGTATTTATTACTCTGCGCGTTGACAGCTATTGGCTTTTTCATGTCAAGCCTCACCAATTACCAGATCATCTCCGCTATTGCCAGCTTTACAGTGCTTTTCATATTGGCGAAGATTGGCAGCCTCTGGCAGCAATATGAGTTTGTGAGGGATCTCACCTGGTTCCTTTCTATTTCAGGAAGGACTGAAACAATGATCAATGGATTGATCACCTCCAAAGACATCATGTATTTTCTCCTGATCATTTTCATGTTCATCGCTTTCACTTACCTGAAGCTGAATGACGCCCTTGAAAGAAGGCCCTGGTTCATCAGAACTGCCAGGTACCTGTCTATAGTATTGATCAGCTTGACTGCAGGCTATCTGAGCTCCAGGCCCGTAACTACTGCCTATCTCGACACTACCGCGCAACAGATCAATTCGGCGCATCCCAATACGCAGCAAATCATGCGGGCGCTGAATGAAGGGCCGCTTGAAGTGACAATGTATTCCAATATACTCGAGCGTAATTCAGGCAGCGCTATGTACGGGTTGCCTAACCGCCGCAACTATTACCTCGGAGGATACTGGGAGTTCTATCAGAGGTTCAAGCCGGACATACATTTTAAATACGAATATTATTATGCGCAGAAACCGGGAGACAGTATGCTGTATAGAATGTTTCCCGGAAAGTCGATCGATCAGATCGCTTTCCTGATCGCTAAAATGGCGGGAATCGATTCCACTTTGCTGAAGTCGCCGGAGCAGATGCCGAACAAGACAGAACTGGAAGCCGAAAATTACAGTCTTTATATCAAATTGAAATACCAGGACAGGACTTCCATTCTCCGGCCCTCCTTTACCAACACCAACTGGCCTAATCAGCAGACTGTTGATGCCGCCATGTGCAGGCTCCTGAACGTTCCCATTCCCAAAGTTTATTTTCTTACCGGTCAGCTGGAAAGAAGCATTTACAAAAAAGGGGAACGTGAATTTTTCAAACACACTGTCAGCAAGGAGAACAGGGAGTCATTGATTAACCTGGGATTTGATGCGGATTCTCTGAATTTGTCTGAAAGCGATATTCCCGCGTCCACCACTATACTGGTAGTGGCAGATCCCCGGATGGAATTTCCGGATACAGTGCTGGCAAAGCTGCAGCAGTATATGAGGTCGGGTGGCAATATGCTGATCATGGGCGAGCCCGGAAAACAACATGTGCTCAATCCGCTGCTCCGTGAAACCGGTGTTCAACTGATGGATGGGCAGCTTGTTCAGGTTAACAGGAATGCCACCCCGGAAAAGATAACCGGTGAGTTGGAGAGGGAAGCCACAGATCTGTCTGATGAGGAAGCATTCAGATATCATAAATATCTTTTATCGGTAGGAGTGGATAAAGGCAAGATCAATTACGCTGCTGCAGGCGCAACTTCCCTGTCTGTTGCTGGTGGTGAGGGATTTGAAATAAAACCAATAGTGAGTACGCAGGCCGGTAAATCCTGGTTGAAAGCCGGCAAGCTGGTGACGGACTCTTCGGTCCCTGTTTTCAATGCACCGGAAGGCGACAGGAAGGAAAATAATTTTCCTGTTGCCGTGCAATTGACGAGAATGATCAACGGGAAAGAGCAAAGGATCATCGTTTCCGGAGATGCAGATGGTATGAGTGCGCTGAGGGAATTTCCTGCACTTGCACGGGGTTGCTATAGTTACGCTTCATACAATAAATTCCCGGTGTATACACCTGTTCCCGTTGCAAAGGACAACAGGTATAGGATCACTGTTGCAGGGGCCAATGCTCAGAAAACAATATTCATCTGGATAGTACCGGCGTTGCTCCTCATAGCAGGTACTGTAATACTTGTCAGAAGAAAAAGAAAATAAACAACTCCATCATGAAAGTCATTTACAGTATTGCCAAAAATGAGTTCCGGTACCTGTTTTATTCACCCATCGCCTGGTTCGTGTTACTGGTGTTCATGGTGCAATGTGCTTACTTCTACTCTGATCAGATCTATCTGCTCTCCCAATCACAGGACATTTATCTGAAGAATTCTCCCTCTTTCAAAGGATTTAAGGACCCCATTACCCTGATCACTTTTGTAGACGGCAGGTTTTTCCCCAATATCATGCAAAACCTTTTCCTGTTCCTGCCCATACTCACCATGGGTTTGATCAGCAGGGAAAACAACAGCGGAACAAGCGCATTGCTCTTCTCTTCACCTGTAAGTATCAAAAGGATCGTGCTTGGGAAATACCTGGGGATTATGCTTTACAACCTGCTGCTGTTGCTGGTTGCAGCAATCTTTGTAATGGCCGGTATGCTGACGATCAAAGAAGTTGATTATGGTTTGCTTTTATCGGCATTGCTTAGTTTCTATCTGCTGGTATGCGCTTACTCGGCCATTGGTCTGTTCATGAGCAGCCTCAGCAATTACCAGATCGTATCCGCTCTGGGTACTTTTACTGCGATCTTCTTCCTGAGCCGGATCGGTAGCATGTGGCAACGGCATGATCTTGTAAGGGATCTTACCTGGTTCCTTTCCCTGCAGGACCGGACCAATAAAATGATGCATGGTCTGATCATATCCAGGGATATCATCTATTTCCTGCTCGTTACCGGGATGTTCATCGCATTCGCTTATCTCAGGCTCACAGGTAAATTGGAATTCAGGCCCTGGTATGTCAGGGCGGGTAAATACCTGTCTGTACTGGGCATCATACTGGTGACCGGTTACTTCAGCGCCAGACCGGCCTTTACCGGTTACCTTGATGCTACCGAAACGAAAAGGAATACCCTGCACCCCAACACGCAACAGGCATTGAAAGAATTTGGGGACAGCACACTTGAAGTGACCTTGTTTGTGGACCTGCTGGACCAACATATAATCCGGGGGCTTCCCGAAAGCCGTAATGTAGATTATCTCGCAAAACTTTGGGACCCCTATCTCCGGTTTAAGCCTGATATAAAGTTCAACTATGAATTCTACTACGGCTATGATCCTGCTATTGACGATAGTATGTTACTGAAGCGGTTCCGCGGATTAGGGTTGCAGGATATCGTGCATGAGTATTCCAGTCTCTGGGATTTCGAACCCTCGTTCTTCAAGCCGGCAAAACAGTTGAAAGCCGCTGCGGAGCTCCGTTCCCAGGATTACGGGATCGTGATGCAGTT
This sequence comes from Pseudobacter sp., assembly GCF_051955275.1. Taxonomy (NCBI): domain Bacteria; kingdom Pseudomonadati; phylum Bacteroidota; class Chitinophagia; order Chitinophagales; family Chitinophagaceae; genus Pseudobacter; species Pseudobacter sp. The sequence goes on from NZ_JBQCGW010000047.1 coordinate 5,419, forward strand.
GAAGTACCAGGGACGGACTGCCTGGGTGCGCACCTACGATGATCCGCAATTCTGGCCGAACGAAACCAATATGATACCAGGTCTCAAACGCGTACTGGGCCATTCCATCCCTGCTATAGGTTTCAGTTCCGGTGCTTTGGAAAGAAGTATCTACCGGAAGGGAGAAAGGGACTATTCTTTTCATACTGCTGCCAAAAGAAAGCGTATGGCCCTTGTCAACAACGGCTTTGATGTTGATACAGTCAATCTCGATACGCAACCCATCCCTGCCAATCTTTCCGCACTGGTGATCGCCGATCCCAAAAGAGAGTTGAGCGCTGATGTGCAGAATAAGATCAGCCAATATGTGAACAAGGGTGGTAATCTGATGATCAACGGAGAGCCGGGAAAACAATATGTACTGAATCCGGTTCTGTCGAAGCTGGGCATGCAGCTGGAGAACGGGCAGCTGGTTTATCCAAGCTACGATGAAACGCCTGATAAAGTGATCTCCTATCTCACGGCTAAAAGCAAAGAATTATGGGCGAGGTACATCGACACGGCCACCACCAGGATCAATGATACACTGGGCCTGCTGTTGCCCGGAGCCACCACGGTGATCAATACAGGCATTGCAGGCTGGCAATCAGACACGCTTGCCACTACTTTGCCCGGAAGAAGCTGGTTGAAAATGGGGCCGGTAGTACTGGATTCCATTCTTCCTCCCTTCAATGCACTGGAAGGTGATATCAGGCAGCCCTCTTTCCCTACTGTTCAGCGGCTGCGGAGGCCGGGGAATGGAAAGGAACAACGCGTGATCGTTACAGGTGATGCAGACTATGCAAGCAACCTGAGGCTGAGGACTAATTTCAGCTATCTCACGCCAGTCTACAGCTGGGTCACCAACGGTCAGTATCCCGTTTATACTCCTAAAAAAGCCGATAAGGATATCCTGCTCACCATCGGTGAAAGGGTAGGGTATTACCAGAAGATCTTTTTTGTCTGGGTAATGCCAGCCTTATTCTTACTCACAGGAACAATTCTGTTGGTCCGAAGAAAAAGAAAATAATCATGCACTTACAAACTGACGATCAAACCATCGAAGACCTGGGCATTTTCGGAAAACGGAATGGCAACGGGATCTACGATATCTATAACAACGCGCACACCCGAGGAGGAGAGGCCCTGCTGGAAGAGATGTTCAGATCCCCGCTGAGCAACCAGGCCGCCATCAACCGCAGGAGCAATATCATTGCTCAGTTCATGCAGGCAAAACTGAGTTTTCCCTATGATGCCGGCCTCTTTGATGTGACCGAGAAATATTTATTGCATGGGGTAAAAGACCAGCAACTGCAGGCGCAGTTGAGTGAAAAGGAGATCCAGAATGGCGTGGCAGCAGTAATAGAATTACTGCATCTGACGAAAGCATTTGTCGAAAATCAGGCTGTTCAGCAATTCAAAGATTATTCCACGGAAAGGGATGCGATCACCAAACTCCTGTCCAATCCCGGTTTACAGCCAGCATTGAAAGAGGCTGGGAGCAGGAACAGGCTCTCTTATGCAGCAGTGACTGCTTTCGATGCATTGTTCAGAACTACTGAAAGGAAGAGCATCGAGCAAATATTGCGGCATCTCTATTACCTGGATGTTTACATTTCCGTGGCAAAGACAGCCGCGGAAAGAGGCTTCATTTTTCCCCGCGCCGTCGAAAAAGGCCGGGCCGTACTTACCATTCAAGGGGTGTATCATCCATCTCTTAAAAATCCCGTTCGGAACGATATAAAGATGCACCAGGATCGGAATGTGATCTTTCTCACCGGAGCCAATATGGCTGGAAAGTCAACCCTGCTGCGATCTCTGAGCACCTCGTTGTACATAGCGCATATGGGATTCCCGGTAGCTGCTGCTGCCATGGAATTCTCTGTACTGGATGGGTTGTACACCACGGTGAACCTTCCTGACAACCTCGGTATCGGCGCCAGCCATTTTTATGCAGAAGTATTGAGGGTGAAAAAAATGGCAACCGAACTGAGTACGGGAAAATCCCTGTTCATCCTCTTTGATGAACTGTTCCGCGGCACCAATGTAAAAGATGCGCACGAGGCTACTGTTGCCGTTACCAAAGGATTTGCGCGGAAAAGCAACAGCCTGTTCATCATCTCTTCCCATATCGTGGAAGCAGGAGAAGAGCTGAAGCAGAAACCCAATATTGGATTCCTGTTCCTGCCCACACGTATGAAAGGGCATGTTCCAGAGTATACTTATACATTGGAGGAGGGTATCACTGACGACCGTCACGGGATGATCATCATCCGGAATGAAGGCATACTTGAAACATTGAAAAACGGTAAGAAAATCTACAATGATGAGTTTTAGTATAGACAAACAAACACTCGAAGAGCTGAACCTGCTGGGGAAGTTCAGGCAAGGCTCCGTGTATCATTTGTTCAACCGGGTAAAGACCCGGGGCGCTGAGCAATTACTGGATTCCATGTTCGGCAGTCCGCTGACAGATGTAACGGCTATCAACAACCGAAGCAATATTTTCAGGAATTTCCAGCAGGCAGGCATGAGCTTCCCTTTTGATGTACAACAGGTGAATCTGATGCGCGAATTTCTGGACGTCCGGGGAAGCGGCAATGCAGCCCTGGTACTTGCCGGAACGTTTATCAAAAAATGGTTGTCTTCCCTGACAAGGGATGAAAGGTTCAAGAAAAATGTGCAGGGATTGCAGGCCACTATCGTTACCCTGAACAAGTGTTATGGATTTGTTGATAGTATCCGGCTTCCCGCAGGTCCTTATTCAGACAGGATACAATCAATAAAAGCAATCCTCTCAGACAGGAAACTGGAGAAATTCAGGAATATGGATATTTATCAGTCATTGTCTGTACGGACTATTGGCTACTATAATCATTTGCTGAAAGAGCAACTGGCAGCACAACTGGAAGATGTACTGCAATTCATTTATGAAGTGGATGTTTACATTGCAGTGAGTGATGTGGCCAGATCAAGAGCATTCAATTACGCAAAAGCATTACCGGCCGAAGCAAATAGTTTCCTGGTGGAGGACCTTCGTCATCCCTGTATTGATAAAGCAGTAGGCAATGGGTTATTGCTGAATGGAAAAAGAAATGTGTTATTCCTGACCGGTGCAAATATGGCTGGCAAATCCACTTTGATGAAATCCATTGGGATTGGCTTGTACCTTGCTCATATGGGCTTTCCTGTTGCAGCATCAAAAATGGAATTTTCTGTAAGGGATGGATTGTATTCCTCCATCAATGTGGCGGATAATATCGGCCTTGGTTATAGCCATTTCTATGCGGAGGTAGTGCGTGTGAAGCAGGCAGCAGATGCAGCGGCCAGTGGCAAAAGATTATTGCTGATGTTCGATGAGCTCTTCAAGGGAACAAATGTTAAAGATGCCTTTGATGGAACCCTGGCAGTAACGGAAGGGTTTGCAGATTACAGGGCTTGTCTCTTCATCGTTTCCACGCATATAATAGAAGTGGGAGAAGGGCTGAAGAAACGTAATAATATTCATTCTGTATTCATGCCAACGATCATGGAAGGATCCGTTCCTGGGTATACTTACAAGTTGCAGGAAGGGGTAACGGAAGACAGGCAGGGTATGATGATCATCAGAAATGAAGGGATATTGGAGATGCTGGAAAAGTAAGCTGAAATAAAAAAGCTTTGAAAGTCTTTACAGATAAAATTTTCAAAGCTTTTTTATTTATCAAGTATCATCAGATCGCTTTGCCCAGGATATTCACTTTGTCAGCACTCTTCAATCTTTGCTCAACATAATTCCTGTCGCGAACATAAATAGTATTGTTTTCTTCGGGTCCATTATGAGAAACATCATTTAAAACCCTGCGGAAAGGATCATACTGGTATGGAACAAATCCCAGGTTCAACAGCCTTTCATGAATTTTTTCTTCGCTATAACCGTAACGGCTGCCTGATCCATTTAATTCAATCACAATCGCTTTCAGCTTTTCATTGGCCAGGATATGCTGAGCGCCATTGATAACTTCTGTCTCAAATCCTTCCACATCTATCTTGATCAGTGCAGGTATTTCCCCTTGCAGTACTTCATCCAGGATCTCTACCGGTACTGATATGGTATCTTTTTCAGAAGCAGTGGCAACGTGATTCACTGTGTCGTAAGAACTGGTAAACGCTATTGAACCTTTTTGGGAGCCAAGTGCAATGTTGAGGGCTCGCACTTTTTTATCCAGCTGATTGATATAGATATTGTTCTTCAGGTGGGCAAAAGTGGACGGAACGGGCTCAAACGAAATGGAGTTTGCACCAACGTGCGCGGCGGCAAGAACTGTATAGCTGCCGATATTTGCGCCAATGTCGGCAAACAGGTCATCTTCCCTGAGAAAATGTAACAGAAAAAACATATCCTGGAATTCATGAACGCCACAGTAGAGGTTACCGGTGGCTCCCGCCATTCCTTTCTTAACGATCAGTTTACTTTTATCGGTAAAGGAATAAATGATGGGATATTGATTCAGTCTGGTATTGATCTGCCATTTCAGAAACCTGAAGATAGAGCCCACTTTATTATCCTTGTTGATCGGATGATTCGTAATAAAACGGATCGTTGAAAGAATACTCATTATTACTGTTGGTGTCTTTTTATAGTGATGGGTAAGAAGATATCAAATATAAGTAATATCTCCGATAGGATGGAGGCAGAGTGTTTTTATCTTGTTTTCAACAAAACAATCTTGAATAGAGTTTGCATTTTAGTGCTCATTGTTCTAAATTTCCTGTCCAGCCCTGGTTTCGAGTTCTCCGATTGTTAAACATGACCCCTAAGTCAACAAAAGTCTTTTATGAAAAAAGTATTTCTCTTTGCCGTAGTAATTTCAGTTATGACCAGTTCCTGCGCAACAGTTTTCGGTGGCAGGGTTACAGATTGCCAACGAACCAAGCCGGCTGAAGGCGAACCAGCCAGGCCGGTGAGGGCTGTAGCGCTGATCGCTGATATCCTGCTTTTCTGGCCTGGTCTGATTGTAGACTTCGCTACAGGAGCCATTTACAAGCCCTGCAGTAAATAAGGAATTTACAGGAATAAAAAAGGTAAGCCATTCGGGCTTACCTTTTTTTATGGTCGGTTTGATTATTTACCTGCCTGGCTCTTAAAGAATGTATTCACTTCATTTGCCCAAAGCTCCGGAACTTCCAGGGCTGCGAAATGCCCGCCCTTCTCCATCTTCGTAAACCGTTTTACATTCACTTTTCTTTCCGCCCATTCTTTCGGCGTTGGGGCATCACCGGGAAATACTGCCACCCCGGTTGGAGTATTCACTTTTTTACTGGAAGCCAGTTCTGCGGCATTATCTATTGCATAGGCACGCATGGATGAATTGATGGTTTGCGTAACCCAGTAGATCATGATATTGGTAAGCAACTCATCTTTGGTAAAATGATCTTCTATCGTTCCGCCCGGTGTGCTCCATGAATTGAATTTCTCCACGATCCAGGATGCAAGCCCTGCAGGCGAATCATTTAATCCATAAGCCTGTGTCTGTGGCTTGGTGGCATGCAACATCGCGTAGGCACCTTCTTGGTACCACCATCCCTGTATGAACTGTCCGAACTCCTGCTCTGCCTTAGACATGGTGCTCCAGTCTTCCATTCCGGTTGGATAACCTACATCGGAAAGATGAATGGCCAGTACCTGCTGCGGATAGATATTGGCGAGGGATTTTGCGATGCCCATGCCCATATCGCCACCTGCTGCATAGAATGTTTTATAACCAAGCACGTCATTCATGAGAGAGGCAAAGATCCTGGCGGAACCATCATCTGTTACGGGAACATGGCTGGAAAAACCAAAACCGGGCAGGGATGGGATCACCAGGTCATAATCATTGGTCAGAAATGGAATTACTTTCTGGTAGCGGTAGAAACAGTCGGGCCATCCGTGCAAAAGCAACAGTGGTTTTGCATCAGGGTTCTTGCTTTTGATATGCTGGAAGTGAATGGTAAGACCGTCTATTTCCACTGTAAACTGCGGATACTTATTGAGCGCTGCTTCCTGTTTACGCCAGTCGTACCCACTCTGCCAGTATTTGACCAGGCTTTGCAGGAAAACAGGATCTGTACCGTATTTCCATCCAATGTTTTCAGGAGCGTCAGGCCAGCGTGTCTGACGGAGACGGGCCTGGAGATCGTCGAGCACGGTTTGCTTCACATCAATTTTAAAAGGCTTTACTGTAAACATAGTACCTGATTTTTTTTGTTGGGCAATAGTGAATGTCGTAACAACAATAGTCAGTGACAATAGGAACAACTGTTTCATAAGATTCAAGTTTGATAAAACAAATTTCGAACCGGATGATGACAACAGTATGTCAGCAGTAAGAAGCTTTTTTAAAATATTTCCATTTTGAACGCCTGTGCTGTGGAAACTAATTGCAGCGGGTGTTTTGCGGCTCCTGGTGGTTTTATTTATCAGCATTTCCCATGGCATATTGAATGCCTCCCAGTAAGTGCCTGAGAAAATCAGATTCCGAGTAAGATGCATCGGTATGTCCCAATGCTGTATACCAGGCACGGCCACCATCATACGCATGATACCAGCTCATGGGATGCGGATTGCCATTCCTGCCTCCGGAATAAGACTCTTCATCGATAGTAAGCAGCACCGTTACATTGGGATTGATGTTTTTGAAGTTGTACCATTCGTCTTTTCGTTTCCATTCTGCAGGAAGATGGCTGGTGGAAATATGCCTTTGACCGGAAAGGTTCAGTTGTGCATCCTGTTCTTTCGGATGGCTCTCAAAATAGGCGCCAACCAACTTGCCATACCAGGGCCAGTCGTATTCCGTATCCGACGCTGCATGAACTCCCGCATAACCGCCGCCTTTACGGATATAAGTTTCAAAATCAGTTTGCTGCTGGCTGTTCAATACGTCTCCTGTGGTATTCAGGAAAACCACGGCCGCATAACGTTTAAGATTTTTACCGGTGAACAGGCTGGCATCTTCTGTTGTGTCCACGCCGAAGCCGTTCTCTTTGCCCAGTTGTTGAATGGCCGCCTTGCCTTTAGGAATAGCACCATGTCTGAAACCCGCGGTCTTGGTAAAAACAAGAATGCGCGGTTGCCTGGTTGCGGTTTTGAAGAATGCAAAAAATGAAATTGTTACAATAAGGATAAGAGTGGAAGGGATGTATTTCATATGGAAAAAGAAGGTGCAAGGTTTATAGATATATAAATGTAAACTTAAATGCGAACTTTAGATACCTTTGATTTTAATTGCCTGAGACTAAATTATATACAACAGAGGAGCTGCTGATACAGGTGGCAGCCGGCGATGAGCCTGCATTCCGTGAGCTGGTGATCCGGTTTTCCGGATTGCTGTATACCTATGTTTACAAACATATTGAATCCAGAGAAATAACGGAAGAACTGGTGCAGGACGTGTTCACGCAGATCTGGCTTACCCGGGAAGCATTGAGCGAAGTCCGTAATTTCAGGACGTATTTATATGTGGTAAGCCGGAACCAGGCCCTGAATGCGCTTAAAAAGATGTCAAGGGATTTTCATAAACAGATGCAGTATCAGCAACTTGAACTGGTGCATGAGCCAGATGAGGATCGCATGAACCGGGAAATGCAGTTGTCTGTGATCGAAGAAGCTATTGAAAAACTCCCTCCCCGGCAGAAGCGAGCCTGGATCCTCAGTCGCCGCGAAAAACTTACCTATCAGCAGGTGGCGCAGGAAATGGATATCTCCAGGGAGACCGTCAAGACCTACCTGCAGCATGCCAATCAATTTATCGGCAAGTACCTGACAGAGCGCATGAGCGCGCTGGTGATTTTCTGGCTGATGAAATAATCCAAAAGAAATTCCCATTCCCTTTACCCCCTTTTATTCTTTCCGGTTGTCCGTATTCTAAACTGTGCCTTTAAAGATGCAAGACAACCAATCAAGGCTGAACTATTTATACCAACACTGGCTTGCTAAAACAGCCTCTGTGGCCGAAAGGCGGGAGTTTTTGCTGTTACTGGAAAGCTCCGGCCCGGAGACCGGGTTAACTCCTCTAATGAAGGAAGCCTGGGATACGATACAGGAAGAAGAAGAGCTCTTTTCCCTTCAGCAAAAAAATGACCTGGCCTCCCTTATCCTCAGCAATGCTGCCAGGGCCGGCGAAACTGCTGTGCCCGTTATTCAGATGAAGCCCCGGCGCCGCTCCTGGCTTGGCTATGCAGCAGCCGTGGTACTCCTCCTGGGTGCCTGTGCAGCTATCTATTTCTCTGTTGTCAGACAACCGGATCACTCCGCAACTGACCTGGCAGAAAATGGAAATCCATTGAAGATCATTCCCGGTGGAGAAAGAGCGGTGCTCACCCTGGCAGACGGATCACAGATAGTACTTGACAGTGCCGGCAACGGCCTGTTGGCACAACAGGGAAATGTACAGGTGATCAAGATGGCCAACGGACAGATTGCCTACGATCCCAGGGGCGCTGCGCAGTCTGAGATGATGAATACCATGCGTACACCCAGAGGCGGACAGTATCAGCTGACCCTGCCCGATGGATCGCGCGTTTGGTTGAATGCAGCCAGCTCCATCAGCTTCCCGGCCTCTTTTGACGGGAAGCAACGCAAAGTATCCATTACAGGGGAAGCCTATTTTGAAGTGGCCGGGAACCCGGCACAGCCTTTCCTGGTGGATATCGCCGGACAATCGACCGTTGAAGTTTTAGGCACCAGTTTTAATATCAATGCCTATCGTGACGATGAAAGTATAAGATCCACCCTGGTAACAGGCGGTATCAGAGTCTCTGACAATGGTGCAACACAAGCTGCCATTGTTCTGAAGCCAGGGCAGGTCTGGTTCAACGGGAAAGTGGAAACAACAGATATCGCGCGCGATATCGCCTGGAAGAACGGCATTTTCGATTTCAGCGGAAAAAGCTTTCAGTCTGTAATGAAGGAAATTGAAAGATGGTACGATCTTCAGGTTCAATACAAAGGGGCTATCCCCACATTCAAATTCAGCGGCCAGATGGACAGAGGCGTTCAGCTGGAAGACCTGATGAAATTCTTACAGCAATATGGTTTACGCATACAACTGGAAGGCAGGAAACTGATCATTGCCGGACAGCAGAATGGTTAACGTTGTTTTTTAACTAAAAAAGTAAATATGTAGATCACCTGAATCTTTGCCTGAAAACAAAAACCGGAAGTGTTGAGACCACTCCCGGCAGATTGTTTCGGGTAACAGTAACAAAAGCCTGATAAGACTGCTTATTACATCACCTAAACTACTTCAAAGGTATGAAAATTTGTTCGCCGTTGGCGGGGCCTTTGCCTGCCAACTCACCCCTTGTGCCGAAGCGGACCAGGGGCATAACCAAAACTCTGTTAGTAATGAAGCTAACTGTATTTCTTCTCACCGCCGCTTTACTCAATGTTTCAGCAAAAGGCCTGTCTCAGCAAATTACTTTTTCAGGTAAAAATGTATCGCTGGAAGAAGTGATCTCTGTGGTCAAGCGCCAGACGGGCTACCTGTTTTTATACAGGGAAAATGCATTGTCCGATGCAAAACCCGTTACCGTGAAGGCAACCAATATGCCGCTCAGGGAGTTCCTGGACTATATTTTTCAAAACCAGCAATTGAAATACTCGATAGGGAGTAAAACCATCAATATCTATCCGGACCTGCCGGTATCACCACGTCCATCCACTACTCCTGTAACACCGGAATTCAGTCTGTTTACACCACCTGTAAAAATTCAGATCACTGATTCGGCCGGTAACCCGCTTTCAGGAGCCAGTGTAGTTGTACAGAAAAGCAAAACCTCAGGTATGACCGATGCAAAGGGATGGGTGAGCCTCGACCTCCAGGCAGGAGACATACTGGTGATATCATATGTAGGTCATGAGACCCGCAGTATTGCTGTGAACAGCCAGACCATCAGCCGCGGAACCATCATTGTGATGCTGCAGCATGAAGTGGCAAAACTCAACGAAATTGTGGTGGAGGTGAATACAGGATATCAGCGCATCCGTCCGGAACAGAGTACCGGCGCGGTCTCTCAGATCAGTACAAAAGAATTTGAATCGAGGATCAGCACCAATTTTGTAGATGGCCTTGTGAACAGGCTGCCAGGTCTTATGATCAACAACAACGTGAATTTTGTAAGCAATGGCGGCGCTTCTTCAAGACCGCTTTTCAATATCCGTGGTATCTCTACCATGTCAGCCAACCAGAACCCCTTGATAGTGGTAGACGGATATCCCACAGAACTTACGCTGGACATGATCGATCCGAATGAGATCAAGTCAGTTACTATCCTGAAAGATGCGGCAGCGGCCACCGTATACGGTGTGCGTGCATCCAACGGAGTGATCGTGATCGTTAGGAAGCAGGCTTCACAAGGCAAACCGAGGTTTGCTTTCAGGGTAACGGGAGGAATTACTCCTGAAGAGAATTACAGCCGCTACAGGTGGGCAGACAATGCCTCTTCGATCGTTGCCAACTATCAGAAAGCTACATTGTCAAACAGTATCAATGAAGGCTCATGGTCGCAACTGGCAACCGGTAGCGGAGGCACAGTAAGGCGTAACCCGGTTTATTACCTGCTGGCTCAATCTGCTGCGAAGATCATTACACCAGACCAGGCAGCGAAAGCATTTGCTGACCTGGAGAACTACGACAATGTTGACGATTACAGGCGTTTGTTCCTGCGGCCGGCTTTATCGCAAACCTATAATTTCAATGTTTCCGGAGGAACGGGTAATGCACTTTACTATATCACGGCCAATTATACAGGCAACCGCCAATCTCAGATCAGGAATGATGACAACAGGTTGCTGCTCTCTGCCCGCAGCTCATTGAAGTTGTCGGATAAGCTGTCACTTGAACTGACTACCGATTACCAGGAGCAGAATAATAAGACAGCACCTGTGCCAGGCATTACTTCCGTATCTCCTTATGAGCGATACCAGGATGTGAACGGCAATCCGGGTTTTCTCCTCGGTAACGGTATCTCTCCCTTTTACAACAGTGTGATGATGTCGCAGGGATTGAACACCAGTCTCTATTATCCGTTGACGGATGTGAATGCCATCACGGATAAGACACATACTGTCAACAACCGTATCACAGCTAATTTCAATTATAGTATCGGAGCAGGCTTCGATCTGTCATTCGGTGGAATCTATGAAACCTCGCGCTCTGATCTTCGTTACGATGCCACAGAGATATCTTCCGTAGCCAGGCAATATGTAAACAGCTATATCACGCGTAACACAGATGGAACGCTCAAGTACAATATTCCTAAAGGCGGATATCTGCGTCAGCAGTCCGCTACTACATCCAGTTATACGGCAAGAGCGCAGCTGAGTTATAACAAAAGGATCGCGGGTGTGCATTCGATCAATGGTATCATTGGAGCAGAAGTGCGTAACCTGACCGATAAAAGCAACCTGGCTTCCTATTTCGGGTACAACGATGAAACCTTACAGCAGCTTCCTGTAGACTATTCTTCCATTACAACAGGTGCAGTAAGAGGCGTGTACCAACTGGGATCTCCATTCCAGAACCAGTATAACAGCCTGTTTGATCAGGGTTATACTGAAGACAGGTTCCTCTCCGGTTATGCAAACATTGTATATTCCCTGAAGAATATCTACTCTTTAACGGGCAGCATCCGTATCGATCAGTCCAACCTGTTTGGTACCAATCCGAAATACAAATACAAGCCGCTCTGGTCCGTAGGCGCAGCCTGGAATATTCACAGGGAGGAATTCATGCAGGATATCAACTGGATAAGGGTATTGAAACTGCGCATGGCCTATGGTTTCAATGGGAACGTGGCCAAGATGTCGCTGCCGCAGGTGATTGCACAGGCGGGCTTCAATAATTATACTTCACCAGCCAGCCCTTCTCTGAAACTGGTCTCCTATGCTAATAGCAGTCTTCGCTGGGAACAAACCAATAATTTCAATGTTGGTATCGACTATCATATTTTCAAAAGTATCACGGGCACCATCGATTATTACAGGAAGAAGAGTATAGACCTGCTGGGTGAGGCGCAGATAGATCCAACCATCGGCGTAAGCCCTTCTTTGATCAACAGGGCAACCATCAATAATAATGGTATCGAGTTTGGCTTGCATGCAGACTGGATCTCCACACCCAAACTGAACTGGAATACAGGCCTGGTCATTGCACGCAATACCAGCAAAGTACTGGATGTATACCAGAAAACGGATTATAGCCCGCAAACGCTCAACTCGCTGGGCTATGTGAAAGGCTACCCGGTAGGGGCCATGTTCGCTTACCGCTATGCAGGGCTCGACACAGCGGGGTATCCGCTGATTGCAAACACCAATGGAAAGCTGTACCACACAAACGACAGCAGGGCCGGGGCTCCCACCACCATCTTGATGGCAAGCGATACCGCAGGTGTTTCACATTATATGGGTTCTTCCATTCCTACCATCAATGCGGGGCTCAGCAACCGTGTTGACTTCGGTAATTTTTATGTGTTCTGTATGGTGAATTATTATGGTGGTTTCAAAGTGAGGGTTCCAAGGCCCAATCCGTCAGCTTTAAGACCGCTTGAAGGCGCCGGTGATTACTGGAGAGCGAAAGGCGATGAGCTCAGGACCGATGTACAGGGGCTTGCAGCTTACAACAGCGCAAATTCCAACAATGCTTACAACTATGCAGACAAATACGTAGTGGATGGCGATTATATCACTCTAGGTGATCTGACCGTCTCTTACAGTTTTGATAATTCAAGGTTCATTAAAAGAGCAGGCTTCACACATTTTGAAGTGAAATGCCAGGCATCGAATATATGGACGGTTGGTCTGAATGACTATAACTACAGCATGGCCACCGGTTCTTACCAGAAACCGTATGTGACGCCTACTTACACCATCGCTGTTTTTACCAACTTTTAAACTGCAACCAGTGAAACAATATAAATACAATATAAGCCTGCTGCTGGTTTTCTGCCTGGCGTTTGCGGGATGTGATAAATATCTGGATATAACGCCAAAGGGCAAGCGCTTGCTTACAACCACCGCTGATTATGACCAGTGGCTGAATGATGAATCGCTGGTGCTGGGTCTCGCGCAACCATTTTGTACATTCAATTACCTGGGGGATAATGTGGACCTGGTGAATATTGCCACTCCGCCGGCGCAGGCGCACGAGCTCATCTACACCTGGGCATCGCAGTTCTCTTTCGATCTCAATATCGCTCCTCCGTTCTGGGGGGAGCATTATGCAAAGATAAACCAGTTCAATACCGTGCTGGTGGGCATCGATGCGGCAACCGGTGGCACCAGTGTTCAGAGAAGAACACTGAAGGCAGAAGCATTGCTGGGACGTGCCCTGGAATATTTCTACCTGGTGAATGAATATGGTAAACCTTATGATTCCACCACAGCAGATAAAGATCCGGGTGTACCATTTGTAGTTTCCAATGATGTTACTCAGGAAGTGCCAGGGAGAAGCCCGGTAGCAGTGATCCATAAACATATCATCGATGATATCAATGCCGCTATACCCGACCTTCCGGCTGACAATAGTGCCAACCGGTTCAGGGGCTCAAAGGCTTCTGCCTACAGCCTGCTGGCAAGGGTTTATTTTTATGCAGGCAATTATACCGATGCCGGAAAGAATGCAGCGCTGGCCCTGGAGCATAGTAATGCTGTGATGATAGATTTCAACGGTACCATCCCTGCTGCTAACCTGATCAGTGTGCATCCGGATGTTATCTATGGAAGGATGGTGATCGGTCAGATGCCGGCCACGCAGGATTTCATGCGCTCTTTTGCCAGCAACGATCTCCGGGTACGTAAGCTCTATTACAGCACGGATGGTTATACTTTTAATACAAGAGGCGCTACGCTCTTTTTTCCGGCTGCCGTAAACCCGATCTTTCAATACACCAATACCGGTACTTCCGTTCAGGAAATGAAACTGATCATTGCAGAATGCGCTGCCCGAAGAAATGATCTTGCAACGGCGCTGCAGCAGCTGGATGATGTACGTAAGAACAGGTTTGCCACTGCCAGTTATATTCCCTTTCAGTCGAATGACCAGGAGGCTGTACTGCAGGAAGTTTTAAAAGAAAGAGGGCATGAGCTCCCATACAGCGGATTGCGTTGGTTTGATATGCGCCGCCTGGATATGGATAACAGGATGACAACCGTTACCAGGTATGATGCACGCGGAAATATCATTGCCACCCTGGAGCCGCACAGTAACCGTTATACCCTGCAGATCCCTGTGCAGGTACTGAGTTACAATCCGGGTATGGAACAAAATCCCTAACCTCAATTTTCAAACAATGTGTAGAATAAATATAATTGTCATAGTCTCTCTGCTGATGCTGGTAACGGCTTGCAGCAAAAAAAATGAGCCGGCCCTGTTGCCGGAAGGAAGTATATCCTTTAAGTATACCGCTGAAAAAGATACAGTGGAAATGCCGCTGTCGATCCTGAAGGACTCTGCGGTGGTGGTAGGAATGAAAGCCATCCTGTCTGGCAGCACAGCAAGTTCCGATCATTGGGTGAGCTTTGCTGTGGATACCACTAAGATAGCGGAATACAGAAGCAGGTTCGGAAATGCCAGCTTGCTGCCTACCAGCTCCTGGTTATTCCATAAATCGATGGTCCGCATTGCTGCGGGCTCTGCCGAGACGGATTCTGCACAACTCAATATCGGATTGCAGACCAAACTGAAAGAGTATAGCACCTATGTATTGCCGGTAGTGATCCAGTCGGTAGATGGTAAAGCAGAGGGTACTGCCACTGACCGCGTATTGTATTTCGTTTTTAAAACAGGTAAGCCCTTATTCGTCAATAAAGAAGGCTGGACCATCCACGGCTATTCTTCCATTAATGGAACATCCAACCCTGCTACTATCCTTGACAATGATAATCTCACTACCTATTGGACAAGCAATATAACCGAGTCAATGCCTCAATGGGTTGCCATCAACTTCAACAGGCAGGTGACCTTCAATGCCGTGAATTACTATCTGCCCACTGCTTTGAGGTATCCCACCAATGGAGGGTATCCTACATCCATTCAGATAGAAACGAGCATGGATGGCGCCAGCTGGACGAGCATAGGAATTTATGAAGGCTCTATCCAGAACAATATGCAATCCATCAATACCGGCGAGTTTACTGCCCGCTACTTACGATTTACGGTGCTTGCATCCGTAAAATATGCATCAGCTTATGATGCCATCTTTATCAGTGGAATATCGCTGGTGCCTTAAACATATTTTTAAAGAACATTCAACAAAGTGCAGATGATGAAAAAAAGCATCCTGGCAGCTGCGTGCTGCCTTCCGCTGGGCTTACTGGCGCAGCAGGGTTTTACAATTCGTGGAAAGATCGGCAAGCTTAGCGCTCCTGCAAAAGTTTACCTGAGCTATACCAACGATGGAAAGAAGATCCTCGATTCCACTGTTCCTGAAAAAGGAAATTTCACTTTCAGAGGTAAACTCAGTTCTCCTACATCTGCTGAGATCACAGTTCAGCATGATACACTTCCAAAACCGAAGTATTCCTACACGGATTATCTGATGGTCTATATCGAAAACAGTAATATCTCCATTACCACTAAAGATTCCATCTGGCGCGCAACGGTAAAAGGATCAGCGACCAATGATGATGAAAAGCGATTGCGTCAATGGCAACGGCCTTATAAGCAGACTGCAGACTCGCTGATGAAAGTATACAATTCAATGACGGCTGAGCAACGGAAAGACACTGCTTTTACAAAGCCGGCCAGTATTATCATGCAATCAACTTCGGCAGGTTATGACAGCGTGAACCGCGCATTTATTGCAGCTTATCCTTATTCTTATATTTCGTTGCTTACTTTTAAGCAGGTAGAGCTGGCGCATAATTTCAACCCGGATACCGCAGCGGTGAGGTTTGCCCGCTTGCCGGCCAGTATGAGAGAATCAGTAATGGGAAGGAATCTGGCAGATATCATTGAAACCGGAAAGAAAACCAATACCGGGGCAATAGCAATGGATTTTGTACAAAATGATACCACGGGTAACCCTGTTAAGCTCTCTGATTTCCGAGGAAAATATGTGCTGCTGGATTTCTGGGCAAGCTGGTGCAAACCCTGCCGTGCCGAGAACCCTGTAATGCTGGCTGCATTCAACAAGTACAAAGAGAAAAACTTCACCATACTGGGTGTGTCGCTGGACGATGCGAACAGCAGGAGGGCCTGGGTGTATGCAATAAACCAGGATAAAATGCCATGGACGCAGGTGTCTGAATTGAACGGCTTCAAGAGCAAAGCCGCAGTGATGTATGGTGTTTCGGCCATCCCCACCAATTTCCTGATAGATCCCAATGGTAAGATCATTGCCAGGAATCTTCGTGGTGAAGATCTTGACAAAAAGCTGGGAGAGCTATTCAAAATGTAAGATCATATAAATAAGGCTCCGGTTACTCTAATGTAAAAGCCCTGCAATGACATTCAATGCAGGGCTTTTCTTATCGTTGTCAGCAGTTAGTACCGGATTATTCCCCTTTTTCCAGTTTTGTGAGATAGTCATGGTACTTCTCTATCTGGAATTTATTGCCTTCTTTCTCAGCAAGTGCAATCGCTTGTTTCTGGATGGCAATTGCCTCTTTTTGCTTTTTCATTTTATTGAGGATAACTGCCTGAACGAAGAGATGGTCTGCAACGGATTTTTCTTTGAAAGCCTGTTTGGCAAAGCTGAGCGCCAGTTTCAAGCTGTTCTGGTCTTTAGCGAAATTGGCTATATAGTTGGCTGTCCCTGCCAGCTCTTCCGGGTAGACCGCGGAACCGTATTTTGCAATGAACGGGCTTATATTTTTAATGTAAGTGTCAGGATCGCGACTTGCCTGGTAAGACACAAGTTTGAGTTTAGCTATCAGCATATCCGCATGTGCCGGATATTTAGCACGGATCTTTTTCTCTACCTCTTTGAATCCGGCCTCATCTCTTTTCCCCAGCCAGTCCATGGCGCCTGTTTCCTGAAAAATGATATTGACAAATTTCTTCTCGGCAAATGCTTTACCCATCAGCTCATTCACTTTGGCTGTTTGGTCTGTAAAAACATCAAAGCCGTAATCGTCCGACTTTTTATTGAATTCATTCAGCAGTGTAAGATTCTCTCTGGTAAGGAGATTCTTCTGTGTGCGGAGGTACATATCGGCCAGCCTTGCTGAGTTGACGCCATCGTACTGCTCCCTTGCATTCATCACCAGCTCACGTAAAACTTCAGGATCCCCATTGGCACTTGCCAACATGGTTTTCACTTTTCTGTAATACTGGCTGGATGTATCGAGCGATTTGGCGGAAGCATCGATGAACTCCTGGGCTGTATTGGTAGACCCAACGAAAAGATGCACCAGTTCTCCTTCGGGAGAAAAATAAAGAAAAGTAGGGTAAGCCATCACATTGTACTCTTTCCCGATTGCTTCGGCATCGGCATACCATTTCTTCACTTCTTCATTGTCCTGGGCTGTCTGATCAAACTGAACTTTCACACTCACGAACCTGTCGTTGAAAAAGTCGCCTGTCACTTTCTGGGGGAATATATTCTTGCTCATCACCTTGCAGGGACCGCACCAGGTGGTGTAACAATCCATAAAGATGAACTTGTTTTCACGTTTCGCTTTTTCTTTCACTTCTTTCCAGGTTAGTCCATGTTCAAAATGAATGCCTTCTTCCTGAGCAGAAGAAGTACCATAGAAAAAGAGGGAAAGGGCAAAGAGAAAAATTTTCAGGAACGGGTGTTTTTTGTATTCCATTTTAGAACGGTTTGATAAAAATGCATGGGTTGTTTTATAGAAACGCTACCGGGCAGTCTTTCAGCCTGCTGGCAACATCGCGCAACCATACAGGCGCGAGCCTGTTGTAGTTGTTTCCGGTAAATTACACGAAGTAGATTTGTTCCAGTTGGGGACCTTTTAGTTGTCCGGGTTATGAACGGTTTGCAAGTTTAAATAAAATCGGGATGATTCAGAACAATTTGGGAAACCTTAACTTTTTGACTCAAACCGGATCTGAGGATGGCTAATCCAGCTTCAATTTCAAAATTACAGGCTTCACCAACATTTCCGGA
>NZ_JBQCGW010000048.1:0-12869 GCF_051955275.1 Pseudobacter sp.
AATGTAAACCTGGAAAAGGTTACGGGATGGAAAGATGGATTTTTCAGTTTTGATGACCTCACACTGGAAGAGCTCATGCGCGAAGTGGAGCGCTGGTATGATGTGGAAGTAGTATATGAAAAAGGAATTCCTGCCAAGTCATTCTTCGGAAAAGTGAGCAGGAACCTGTCCCTGCTTGATTTTATGGATGGGTTGAAAGACTGGGGAGTACGTTTCAGACTGGAAGGAAGAAAACTGATCATTACAGGAGTCGATTAAGATTTTCAATAGGCTTAGAGAAGCCAAACCCAAAACCAAAATAACGCTTCATGCGACTAACTGCTTTATTACTAAATGCGGCCTTCCTTTTTATTGGCATAAGCGGAATGTCTCAGACCATCACCTTTTCGGGGAAGGATACTCCCCTGAAGAAAGTGTTCCAGGTGATAGAGAAACAAACCGGTTATGTGATCTCAGGAGACAAGAGCATCCTGACGGAGTCAAGGCCTGTCACACTCACCGTTGAGGGCATCCCATTGGAACAGTTCCTCAACCTGGTTTTCAAAGACCAGGGCATCAACTACCGGTTCCGCGAAAAGAATATTTTCCTTTCCCGCCAGGAACCAGTCTCCAATTCACAACAAACTGTTGCTGCTGTAACTGCGGCAACACCTGCAGCGATAGTTACAGGAACGGTCCGTTCGAAAACCGATGAACTGCTGATCGGTGTTTCCATCCGGGTGAAAGGCTCTCCAACCATTGGCACTGTTACCAATGCTCAGGGCTCTTTCAGGTTGCCGAACATCGAAAAGAACAGCATCCTTCAGCTCTCCAGTATCGGGTATGAGCCTGTAGAGATCCGCATCCGAGAATCTGCGGGTGGTTATACTGCCAATACTGTGAAGAAGGAAATGGATGAAAATCTGAAAGTGATACCCGGACAAATCGTGAGCCTGGATATTGTGATGGAAACCAGTAACAGCCAGATGAACCAGGTGATCGTAAACGGTTATTCCAATATCAATAAAAATAATTTCACGGGGTCTGCTGTAACCATCAAACGGGATGAACTCCTGAAAGTGGCACCCAATAACATTTTGCGCAGCCTGCAGATCTTTGATCCTTCTTTCAAGGTAATTGATAATAACAGCCTGGGCTCTGATCCCAATAATATCAATCCAATCTATATCCGCGGCCGTTCCGGCATAGGCGACGTTACCCTGCCTGACGATGAAGTTGCTCTCTCACCCACGCAACTCCGTAATGATCCCAACCTGCCCACCTTTATCCTGGATGGATATGAAGTGCCTGTGCAAAGGATCTTCGACCTTGACCCCACACGCGTGGAGTCTATCACCATCCTGAAAGATGCAGCATCCACCGCCATTTACGGATCACGTGCCGCTAACGGTGTAGTAGTGATTGAAACCGTAAAGCCGGTGAGTGGCCGTCTGCGTGTGAATTATTCCCTGAATGGAAGTGTTACTGCACCCGATCTGTCTGGCTACAACCTGCTGAACTCAAGAGATAAACTGGAACTGGAAAGAATATCCGGATTGTTTGATCGCCGGGATAATGAGCAACCCTCCGAATCACTGAGGCGTGAGCAGAATTATTACGCCAAACTTGCAGAAGTGAACCGCGGTGTGGAAACAGACTGGCTCTCACAACCCTTGCGTACCGGCCTTAACCAGCGTCATAATATCCTGGTGGAAGGTGGATCCAAAGAATTCATTTTCGGGGCCGACCTCAATATCGCACGCACACAGGGTGTGATGAAAGGATCGGAGCGTAACAACAACTCCATCGGATTTTCCATCTCCTACAGGAAAAATAACCTGATGTTCCGTAACTATATCCAGTGGAACAATATCCAATCGGAAGAATCTCCATTCGGTTCTTTCGGCATGTATGCTGAACAGAATCCTTATGAAACCATCAAGGATGAAGAGGGTAATTACAAAAAACAGCTGGGTGACTGGGGACATCCCGGTGGCAGAGGAAATCCATTATATGATGCACATCTCAAAAGTTATAACCGTACCAGGTCCAATGATTTTTCCAATAACTTCAACCTGCGCTGGACGATCACGGATGGTCTCCGCCTGGATACCAGGATTGCTGTAATGCTGCAAAAGAGCCAGCAGCAAGACTTTAAAGACCCTGCTTCCTCACAGTTCAATAACCTGGAGTTCACCAAGAAAGGAACAAAGGGTATCCTGGATGATGAAATGCAGACCTGGGACTTCAATGCTTTGCTGGTGTATGGAAAAGGATATGGCAAACATTATCTCAATACAACCGTGGGTGCCAATGCAGCGCAGAAAAATATGACCCGTTCGGGTTACAGCGTTGTTGGTTTTCTGACAGGAAATACTGATGATGTGAATTTTGCAGCAGATATCCTGAACAAACCAACAGGCGATAATGAGAAATCAAGATTGCTCGGATTCATGGCCTCTGCCAATTACAGTTATGATAATATATACCTGCTGGATTTCTCCGGCAGATATGATGGTGCTTCACAATTCGGTTCCAATGTGCGTTTTGCGCCGTTCTGGTCTTTGGGCGCTGGAATCAACCTTCACAATTATAAAGGCGTAAAAGAAAATTATCCCTGGCTGACGAACTTCAAAGTGCGCACCAACTACGGACAGGTAGGAAAGGCGGGCTTTTCACAAAGCGTATCCAAGAGCACTTACCGCTACAATTTTGATAACTGGTATGCATTCGGCATTGGCGCCAACCTGGTTACACTGGCAAATCCTGACCTGGAGTGGGAGAAAACAACCATGTTTGATGCCGGATTCGATATTACCGTTTTCAATAAGCTCAGTGTTACGCTCAATTATTATCATAAGAAAACAATTGACCTCATTGGCGATATCACCCTGCCTTTCTCCACCGGTTTCAAATCTTACAAAAGCAACCTGGGTGAGATCCTGAATGAAGGGTACGAGATCAGTGCCAGGTACCAGGTACTGAATGGAAGGAGTGTGAACCTGAACATTTATGCAACTGCTGCACATAACAGCAATAAATTCCTGAAGATCGGAGACGCGCTGAAAGAATACAATAAGCGCGTGGAAGAATATTACAGGGGCCATTCAGTGGTGAACAAACCGCTGAACAAGTTCTTTGAAGGCGCTTCACAAACTGCCATCTATGCTATGAAGTCGCTCGGCATAAATCCTGCGGACGGCAGAGAAGTATACCTTGATCAGAATGGCCAGACAACCTATAACTGGAACCAGTCACAGCACGTGGTAGTAGGGGATTCGGAACCGGAGCTGCGGGGATCATTCGGATTCAATCTGAGTTATAAGTCCTTCTTCATATTCACCGGCTTCCTCTATGAATATGGTGGTGATATGTACAACAACACTCTGGTGGGCAAAGTGGAGAATGCCAATGTTTACAAGAACGTTGACAGCCGTGTATTTTCCAACCGCTGGCAGAAACCCGGGGATATCACTGATCTGAAAGACGTGCGTCTGTGGAATGAAACCACCAGGGTAACATCCCGTTTTGTGCAGCGTAATAATTATATCGATTTCAGTTCCGTTACCATCGGCTACGATGTTCCGCAGCAATTCCTGAAAAGATGGAAGCTCAACAATTGCCGGGTTCAGCTGACCAGTAATGAGCTGGGTCGCATATCCAGCATCGATATAGAGCGCGGCACTGATTATCCTTATGCGCGGACCATCAACCTTTCCCTGAACCTGGGTTTTTAATTTTAAAAGACATTCTTTATGATAAGAATTCTGCACTCATTCATATTGGCCGGCATACTGATCCTGTCCTCAGGCTGTGTGAAGAAATGGCTTGAAATGGAACCGAAATCAGAAGTGTCTGTTGACGTGCTGCTGGAAACACCGGAGGGTTTTTCCATTGCACTCAACGGTATCTATACCAATTTATCTTCCTATACTTTATATGGCGGAGAGCTTTCACACGGCATGGTGGATGTACTGGCCCGTTGTTATGACCTCAAGAATACCATGTATGACCAACTGAAGAATTATGATTATGTATCAGCAGGCATGGAACAACGAATCAATGGTATCTGGGCGCTTGCATACACCACTATTGCCAACTGCAACGGATTGCTGATGGAAATGGAAAAGAAATCGCCCGGCTTCTTCAGGGCGCACGAGCGTGCCAGACTGGAGGGAGAACTGCTGTCCATCCGCGCCATGCTTCATTTCGATCTGCTGCGTTTGTATGCACCTGCGCCTGCAGTACGAGATGCTGTGTCCATTCCTTATTACACAACGCTCACCCATATACCGATGCCGGAAAAAGCAACGAGCGAGATCCTGCAACTGGTAATGGATGATCTGAAAAAGAGCAAGGACCTGCAGAAGGAATATGATACCGATAATGAAGCCAGAGAGATCTTTCACAAGTACCGCTTCCGTTCAGGTGTGGAGCAGGATCCATTTGGTCCGGGTAAACGGGCATTCCGCATGGGATATTATGCAACTACTGCCCTGTTATCGCGTGTTGCTTTGTACGCTAACAACAAGCCAGTGGCCTATAGTAATGCCATGGAGGTGATCAACGACAAAACAGGTGCTGAGCCCACCATCACTTTTACCCCATCCACGCTTGTAGATGTGGGAGCTTACGACCGCCTGCTTTCAGAAGACCTGATTTTTGTACTCTACCGTAAAAGATTCGAGTACGATTTCAACAAGGTGATCTTCCTGCTTCCCAACACCAACCAGATCTTCGGCAGTGATCTGAACTCCGATTACAGGAAGAAATGCTACCTCTCCAATAACGGCAGGCAGTTGCTGAAGTATGATACCACACAGGACCGTGAAGGAGATATTACCGGAGCAATTCCCATGTTCAGGCTGAGCGAGCTCTATCATATTGCTGCTGAAGTGCTGTACGATACCGATCCTGACGGAGCGCTGGGAATGCTGAACAGTCTGCGTGCAAAACGCGGCAACACTGTTCCGCTGCCTGGTGTACCCGATAAGAATGCTTTCCTCAACGCCATCATCAATGATGCCCGGAGGGAGTTTGTGGGTGAAGGGAAATTGTTCTTCCTCTACAAGCGGCTGAACAAGACCATCCTGGATGAAACGAATGGCAACCAGACCCTGACCGAAAAGTTCATACTACCTGTAACTGAACGATAGCCCTTAACACTAAAAAATACGGATACATGAAACCGTTATATATAATACTGATCATCTGCTCCTGGCTTGCGGCCTGCAGCAAGGATGCTGTTGATAAATATGGAGATGAGTCCTTTGTATTCTTCGTCAACAAAGGAGATGATACCAGTGCCCTGAAGCCGGTTGAATATTCTTTTGCCTTTCACCCCGGCGCAGATAAAGACACTATACCCTTACTGGTGAAACTGATGGGCAAGCTGAAGGATGAAAACCGTGCTGTTGCCATCACTGTTGCAGCCTCCCAAACCACTGCCATTGCCAGCGATTACCAGTTGCCCGCCACTTTGACCTTCCGCGCGGGACGCGCTCTGGACACGTTGTTGCTGGTACTGAATAAATCCGACAGGCTGAAAACTTCGAAATTCAAGATCAGGATTGCTTTGCAGGCCAATGAACATTTCAGCCTGGGGCCGCTTGCCAACCAGTATGCGGATATCACTTTCTCCGATATGATCGCACGCCCGGACTGGTGGACATCCGTTGTTGAGACCAATTTCCTGGACAAATATTCTGACACCAAATACCGGCTCTTCATCGAAGCCACAGGTGTGGCTGACATGACCGGTCTGGCTGAAACGGAGCAGCGTGCATATGCCATCATTTTCCGCGATTTCCTGGCGCGTGGCCGTGAAAACGGCGAGCAGTATGTTGATGAGAATGGCCAGATCAATGTATCACCGAATTTATTCTGATCAAGCAATCCCGCAATGAACATGAAACAATCAAAACTATATACACTCGTTGTTCTTTTTTTCTTACTGGTAACGAGTTGCTATAAAGACAAAGGCAATTACGCTTACGAAGAGCTCAATAAGGTAAAGATCCTCTTTGATGGCGGTGCCTTCATCAGTCCCAGATCCGTTGATACGCTCGATATCAACCCCAGGATCGTGTATCGTGGCGATACGGTAAGGGCCAGTACGCTGACGGAGACCTTTTCCTTCACGTGGTATTGCAATAACAAGGAGATCGCAACCGGTCCGGTGCTTGACTATCCTGTGCGTGAGCTCACCGGCATCCGCCCTTATGTGAAACTGAAAGTGGTGAATAAAAAAGATGAATCCACATTCCTGGAAGGGTTCACGGTAGATGCCATTCCTGTATATCTGACAGGCTGGGTGGTGTTGACTAAAAAAGACAACCGTAGCATTATCTCCTTCATCGATCCGATGACTTACGAAGTAACGGAGGATTTTTATACCACTATCTCCGGCGAAGAGCTTGGCCCCAATGCCATTGAAGTGAAGGAACACTGGATGTCTGGCGGCGGACTCAGTAATCCCGGAAATATCCTGATCGTGAGGAATGATGCGGCCGGCAACCTGGAGCTGGATGGCAATAACCTGAATCCGATCTATAAGACCAACACATTCTTCCTGGGCAATACCGTTCCGGAGGATTTCCGTCCCAGGGGTGAGTTCTATATGTGGGACTACAGTATGATGCTGGATGATAACGGTAATATATATACGAGGAAGCATGTGAACAGCGCCTATTCCCAGTCTGGTGTATATCCCAATAAACCGATGTTCATACCGGGCGGCGTAAAATTTGATAAAGGCTGGGACGGAACCTTCATGAGTGGACATACCATTCTCTATGATAAAACCAGGGGCAAGCTGTTCATTGGTACAGACCGCGGCCTGGTGCTTCCCATCAGTTATATGCCTGGTCCTCCGATCCCTCCCGGCACTACGCTCATTGATGCGATGGACAAAGAACTGGTATATGTAGGCGCATTGAAGCAGGGCCGCTTCACCTCTTCCTACTACCTTATTTTCTTCAATGGCAGCCAGCATTTCGTGCAGAAGATCATGGCCATCGATCAGTTCTATACCATGCCGGCATTGTTCTTTTATGAAATGCCATTCGGTGCAGGCACGGCTAACGCACAGAGTATTTTCTGCCAGCTGCCCCGCATTGAAAATTATATGTTCTATTCAGGTGGCACCGATAATAAAAAACTGTACCTCTTCGAACATGGGCCAGGATCCAGTTCAGAGTACTATTCCTTCGATTCTCCCATTAAAACCATCTCGGCAGCCCAGAACATGGTGATGGGTGTATTCACACATGATCAGATCATGGTTGGCCTGGAGAACGGCGATCTGTATATCCTCGGCACATTGTCGGATGAAATAGCCGATCCTGCCCGCCGTCTCAAAAAGAAGATCGTGCTGAACAAAGGGGTACCTGTCAGCAGCATGTTCAAGATGGGATTTGGATTTAACCAAATGATGTAAACCACAATATGAAACAACCAATAGTAAAAGCTGTACAGCTATCACATCGCTATACGGCTCAATGGGCAATCCGTGACATAGATTTTGAAATTCCCGAGCGCGGGATCTACGGATTGCTCGGTTCCAACGGATCGGGAAAGTCTACCATGATGAACATTTTATGCGGCGTGCTGAAACCCACAAAAGGCGAGGTTTTTATCAATGGTGTTGACCTTCGTAAGAATGCCATTGCTGCCAAAGGCCTGATGGGGTTTCTCCCGCAGCGGCCTCCACTGCATATCGATCTCACCATTGAAGAGTACCTGACTCATTGCGCTGGATTGAGATTGATCCCAAAGAAGGAACAGGGGAGTGCCGTAAACAAAGTGCTTGAAAAGTGCGGTATCACCCATTTCAGAAGAAGGCTGATCAGGAACCTTTCCGGAGGGTATCAGCAGCGTGTTGGTATTGCACAGGCCATCATCCACAATCCGGAACTGGTGGTGCTGGATGAACCCACCAATGGCCTCGATCCCAACCAGATTGTTGAGATCAGGAACCTGATCAAAGAGATCGCGGAAGAAAGGACGGTGATTCTTTCCACGCATATGTTATCGGAGGTGCAGGCTGCGTGCAATTATATCCTGATGCTGGCGGAAGGCCGCGTGGTATTCTCCGGCAGTGTTGACGAATTTGACCGCTATGCCGCACCAGGAACTATTCTGCTGACCATGCTGGAAGCAAAGGGCGCAGAAGAACTGAAGAGAATGGCCCGCGTGGTGGATGTGGAAACCCTGGGTGGTTTCAGGTACCGCGTGAAAGTAGACAGTGTGGATGATATGCTGGAGAAGATCATCGATCAGAGCGTTCATAACGGCTGGAGGTTGAAAGAGATCAACGCAGAGAAAAATTCGATGGATACCATTTTTGCTGAATTGTCTAAAAAACAATCGCGGTCCTAACGTAGAAAATATACCAATGAAACAATCAATCAGAATAGCACGTACTGAATTACAGTTACTTTTTTATTCGCCCATTGCATGGCTGATCATGATCGTGTTCACCATCCAGGCCGGTATCGTTTTTTCAGGAGTGCTGGAAGGGATGGTACAGTTCAAGGAAATGGGTTACGGCCTCGAAGGCGTTACCCTTAAATTATATACTGATCCCTGGGGAGGGTTCTATACCCGGTTGCTTGGCTACCTGTATTTCTATATTCCCCTGCTCACCATGGGCATGATGAGCCGTGAGTTGAGCAGCGGCTCCATCAAATTATTGTATTCATCACCTATCAGTGATGCGCAGATCATCTTCGGGAAATTCATGTCCATTGCGGCCTATGCCCTGATGATGACCGCTATTGTTTTCATTTTCACCATGTATGGATCTTTTGTGGTGGATAATTTTGATTTTGCAGCCACTATTCCCGGACTGCTGGGGATCTTCCTGCTGATCTGTGCCTATGGGGCAGTTGGATTATTCATGTCGAGCCTGACCTCTTACCAGGTGGTTGCTGCCATGGGAACTTTCGCGGTCTTCGCCATTCTGAATTATACCAGCCAGTTATGGCAGGATGTGGCTTTTGTGCGCGATATCATGTATTGGTTATCGATAGGAGGCCGCACCCATGAATTCATTGGCGGCATTGTCAGCAGTGAGGACGTGATCTATTTTGTTGTTGTGGTGGGCCTGTTCCTGGGATTATGCATATTCCGTTTCCGTGGTGTACGCCAAAAGACAAGGCCGGTAGTTTCCCTCGGACGTTATGCTTTTGTGATCGGGGCAGCGGTAACGGTTGGTTACCTGAGCTCACGCCCTGTAATGATGTATTATTATGATGCTACCCGCACAAAACTGCGCACACTCACCAAAGCAAGCCAGGAGATAGTAAGCAAAGCCGGGGGCGGGCTCACCATCACCACCTATTCCAATGCACTGGATGAAGACCGCTGGTTGTGGATGGGCATGCCCCGTGCAGAACTGGATGATATGCGCCGCTTCCGGGAATATGTACGCTTCAAACCGGAGATCAAAATGAATTACGTGCGTTATTTCGCGCGGGGAAATAATGAGCAATCCCTCAACCAGCGATTCCCCAGGCTCAATGACAGGGAAAGAATGGGAAAGGTTGCCCAGACTTACGGTGTTGATTCCACGATTTTTTTGCCGGTGAATCAACTCGGTAAGATCAAAGAGACACTCGAAGAAGAAAATTTCAGGTATGTAAAAGTGCTGGAAAGAGAGAACGGTCAAAAATCAGTGCTGCGTGTTTTCAACGATGCCATGGGCTTCCCTTCCGAAGGCGAGATCAGCGCGGCAATCAAGAGACTGGTTACAACATTGCCTAAAGTTGGCTTTGTTGGAGGGCATGGAGAACGCGATTGTATCAAGGAGGGCGACCGCGATTACAACAAGTTCGCAAAAGAGAATACATTCCGTTATTCACTCATCAACCAGGGCTTCGACTTTGAGCAGCTGACGCTTGACAGGGAAGTGCCTGCGCATGTGAGTATACTGGTGATCCCGGATGCAAAAACAGCCTTGCCTGAACTGCACCTGACCCATCTGAAGAACTATATCGCAAGAGGTGGAAACCTGCTGATTGCTGCTGAGCCCAAACGCCAGGAATCCATGAACCCCATTACAGGATTGTTTGGTGTGCAACTGATGGAGGGTAGACTGGTAAAGCCAAGCAAAGAGTTTCAGGCAGACCTGATGATCACTCATTCAACCAAAGAGTCTGTTGATATTGCCGATGCATTCCGTATGATCCGTGAAAACAAACAGGTAGTGGTTATGCCGTCTGCCGTGGAGCTGAGATACAACAACGCTGCTGCCAGTGGTTATACTGCAAAACCCTTGCTGGTTACGGATTCCAGTGGCGTATGGAATGAATTGCAGACCACCGATTTCGTGGATGACAGTGTGGTGTTCAATGCTGCGTCCGGAGAAACGGTGGCTAATCTATCAGCCACAGCGCTTGCGCTCAGCAGAAAGATAGGTGAGAAGGAACAAAAGGTGATCATCCTGGGGGATGCCGATTGTATCAGCAATGGAGAGCTCGGTCATTACCGGAAGGATATTCCCGCTGCTAATTTTCTGTTGATAGCCGGGGCTTTCAACTGGTTATCCAACTATGATGCGCCTGTGGACGTCAGCCGTCCGCCATTTACGGATAATGATATTCACATCGGCAAGAAAGGATTCAAGGTTTCAAAGATCGTTTTCACAGGAGTACTGCCGGCAGTGATGCTGGTAGGATACCTGCTGATCTGGTTCAGAAGAAGAAGACAATAATCATAATAATACTGGCTAAGGTACATACAAACAAAGCAGGGCGATTTGCCCTGCTTTTGCTTTACAAAGGGGGGGCTGCTAAATCAGTCCTTCATGCGCCATATAAAATGATTGCTCATTGGGTGAGCCCAATCCGCTTTCATATGTACCTGATCCGCCTTCAGTAGGGAACATGAATTCAAATCCTTCATAGAAATTATCAGGGTTTGAATAGCCGATATAAGTGTTGAGTGCCCTGCCATTGTATTTACTGGCTACTGATATAATGTATTTGGTGGCAGGAATATCATTGATGTAATAAGCCTGGCCTACGCCATCTTTGATAGTGAGTGTTTTGGTGATCACTTTGCCTGCTGCCGGAGAGCCATCGAGGTATTTGGCTCCAGCTACCGGTTTGAATGTTACAGTTACTTCAGTTCCCGGGGGCATGATATCTACCAGAGAATTGTAATTGATGATCTTGATGCTGCCGCCGAACCAGCCCGTACCATTTTCTTTACTGGGAGTTCTGTCGGGAATTCTTCCGCTTAATCTCCACACGAAATTTCTTGTCAGGCCTTTCGTGGACGGTGTAAAAGCGTCGTAATCCGAGTCGTTTTCCATACCCAGGCGAACCTGGTAAATATTTCCTTCCATTTCCACTTCTTTCCAGGCATAGATCTTCCAGCCGCCGATAGAAGTGAGCCTGATGGAATATTTACCATCGGCACCGCTGGTGCCCGTGATATGGATATTGTTGCCGGTAGGGTTTTCTGCGCGGATCCTGGCGCCCGCAACGGGTTTGCCAGTGGCGTCTGTAATGGTGCCGCTGATGGTGTAAGGAGCTGAGTCCGTGGAAGTGTTGTCCTTGTCTTTTTTTCCACAGAAGGATAAAAGACCAGTGACCAGTGCCAGTAAAATGATTAAAGATGTGCGTTTCATTTGTGATGATTTTTTCTTACTGCAAAACTATTTCCGGCTGGGCCGGCTCCCAATGGGTGATGATATTCAATTACATGGGTATTGCTGCTTATAGTATCTATGATTTAAAATGAGAACTAATACCTATATTGATATCAGACCCGGATTTTAACTTTGGCTAATAGTTTATGATAAGAGTTTTCCTTTTTCTGATGGTCCTCCTCGCCGGACCTGGTTATCTCCAGGCCAGGCAGGTAGTGCTTTCCGATAATGGCAAACCAATCAATGTTGGTTATCCGTATTACCTGGAAGACAGGGAGGGGAATCTGAGTTTTCAGGAAGTGCTGCAGATGAATGGCTCCTTTGTGAAATCCAGAATCACGGTGCCTGACTTCCTTGGTAATCTGTCAAAAGCCATCTGGTATAAATTTGAGGTCATCAATCAAAGTCAGACTACCGACTGGTTCCTGGAAATAAAAGGAGGTTTTTTCCATCGGGCACAATTGTATCTGCCGGATCAGGCCGGTGTTGCTTCTCCCCAGGAGCTTACAGCTGACGGTGACTTTGAAAAGAGACCTGTCAAATCAAATGACCTTGTATTCAAGGTGCCTGTAAAACCGGGAGAAAAGGTAACAGCCTATCTGCGGGTTGACAGTAGAACACTCATCAGGGCTTCAATGAAAATGAAGACCATGCAGCAGTTGTATGAAACCAGCATACTCTCCAATTTCGGATATGGTTTCATGACGGCGGTTGCCGCTGCCTTGCTGCTGTATAACCTGTTCGTCTTTTTTTCTCTGCGCGAGCGTGTTTACCTGCACTATTGTCTTTACATCTTCCTTTATATCATTCATAACAGCTTTGTATCCGGTTACCTGCTGATGTTCTTTCCCTGGACCAGCTTTATCAATTCCACACTATGGCTGCCATTGATGGGGCTGGCGAGTATCATTTTCACCAATTCCTTTTTACAGACCAGGCGGTATGCGCCCTTTATTTATAAGATCAGATGGGCTATGGTGATGTTGTTCATCATCCCACTCACCATGTATTTCATGGGTAATTATCAGCTGGCCATCTCTGTGATCGGGCTGGTGATGTATGGGTTATTTTTTTACTGGATTACGGCCGGGGTCATTGCTTACAGGAACTCATTCAAGCCGGCGGCTTATTTTGTTGCGGGATTCGGAGCGCTGATAATTTTAAATACTTTATTAGGGTTGAATATAATGGGTATACTGGAATAGAATTACTGGCTCGATTCTGCTTTATACAT
>NZ_JBQCGW010000049.1:0-15620 GCF_051955275.1 Pseudobacter sp.
TAACAAAATACCCTACGGCGTTTTCCGGGAAGAATTGCTTGAATTCCCCGTACAACTGGGCCACCAGTGTTTTGTTATGGGTGAGAACCAGGGTAGGGCGTTGTACCTGCTGGATCACATTGGCCATGGTATAAGTTTTACCACTACCGGTAACACCTAGCAGCACCTGTTGCTTTTCGCCTGCGAGAATACCTTCCGTCAATTGGCGGATAGCTTCCGGCTGGTCGCCCGCCGGAGGAAAGGGAGTATGTAAGTTAAATGCCATAATTAAAAAGGGTAACCGGCAAATTTAAGGCTAAAGGCAGCCGGGGCCGGGAGCTCCATGGAATATTAACAAACTCAGTCGATCTTTCGTTTAAGGTAGGTTGAATAATCCGGGATATTCACGGTGTATTCAGCCTGCATCAGCGGGGAAGTGAGTACAAAATCCGCGGTTGACCTGTCGCAGGCCATTACGCAGTTCCAGGCGATAGCAATGCGGAGCAGGGCTTTCACATCACTGTCGTGTGGCTGGGCTTCCATGGGATCCCAGAAGAAGATCAGGATATCGATCTCTCCGCTGGCGATCATGGAGCCGATCTGCTGGTCGCCGCCAAGCGGGCCGCTGAGTAATTTCTTCACGGGCCTGTCCAGTTGATCTTCCAGCAGTTTGCCCGTTGTGCCGGTGGCAATCAGCTCATGTTTTGCCAGTACTACTTTATTGAATTCTGCCCATTCTATCAGGTCTTTTTTCTTGTTATCGTGTGCTACCAGAGCAATACGTTTTCTTGTGTTTAAGCGTCGGGTCTTGATCATGCTTAAAGGTAGTGATAACGGTCATTTTGAAGAAACTTTAACGCAATGCTTAAAATCTTAGAGGTTTAACGTCGTTTTTTCCTGCTGCGGCACAGATATTGATAATAAGCTTTTCCCTGAAAATTCAAAGTGATCAACCTATGCTTAAGACCTTTCTCTTTTGTTTTTCCCTTATTATTTGCAGTGCGGCTGCATTGCGGGCTCAGACTGCGGGACCGGAAGAGGAGACATCCGTTGACGACAGTTCCGGTCAGGTGACCAACCTGGCGGCGGTGGTGAAAGAGAAAACAAAGGTTGTTTTGAACTGGCGGCTGTCGCGGAAGGGCGGGAATGAGTTTGTGGCGGTGGAGCGAAGTGTAAATGGCCGCGACTTTGAAATGGTGGCAATACTGAAGCAGGCAAGTTCGGGCGACTGGTATGAGTGGGTGGATGATTCTCCGGCGAAGGGAAAGAATGCTTACCGGATCCGTCATGCCGGCCGGACGGGGGTGGATCAGTATTCGCTGATCGCCACAACGCAGATTGCCGGTGATATATCCTTCAAGTTTTACCCCAATCCTGTGGATAATGTGCTGATCATTCGTTCTGAGCATGCGGCGGATGTGCAGATCGTTGATAACAGGGGAGCGGTCCGCCTGACTCAGAGTGGAATCCACGGACTGCAGACACTCAATGTTACAACCCTGGAAAAGGGTATGTATATCTTACGCGTGGTCAACAGGGTTACGGGTACAGTTACCCAGGAAAAGCTGCTCAAGAATTGATTTAAATCAATCCTGTGAACCTTTTTTAAGAATACCACAAAGTAGTATTGCAGAATTCAGAAATCACCCTTATTTTTACCTCGGTTTTTCATAGGATATTGGATTTTAAAGCGGGGTTGAATGTCTATTCAGACCCCTTTTTTATTTCTCTCCGTTCTTCACTTTTCGTATCTATCATTTCCTCTCTATACTTTGAAATTGTTTACTGTACTGCATTTCCGCGTTAACGCCCATGTGTAAACGAAATGCAGCCCTGTTCTTACGATTTGTAGAATAGTAGCTTTTGAAAGCCCTGGATAAGTGGTTTCAGGCTATGAGGGCAGTTTGGGGTCCTGGTGAAAAAGCATCATACATCTTTAAAATAATATATATGAACAGAAGAAATTTTCTTTTGAGTTCAGGGATGATAGCGCCTGCGGTATTGTTGATGCCTGATCTGGTGGTGGCGGAGATACAGCAGGATGATGCTGATTGTGCGATGTTGCTGGCCGGAGCGGGAAGGGTTGCCGGTTTGGCGGAGCGGTTCCGGGGTGCAGGCAAGCGGGTGAAGGAAGTGAATATTGCGCAGGTATCGGGGATCAGCTGGAACGGGCAAAGGTT
The DNA here is from genome assembly GCF_051955275.1 of Pseudobacter sp. NCBI lineage: Bacteria > Pseudomonadati > Bacteroidota > Chitinophagia > Chitinophagales > Chitinophagaceae > Pseudobacter > Pseudobacter sp. The sequence goes on from NZ_JBQCGW010000049.1 coordinate 2,160, forward strand.
CCGGTTGAGTACGAGGAGCGGTTATTCATTCACGGTAAAAAGGCTGGTGATCAACAGTGCGTATATGGTTGACAGGGAGCGCGGGCTGGTATTGATCCCTTCTGCGCCGGAGGCGATGACTATCCCTTATGAAGCGAGGGATGGGGTGAAGGATATGCCGGCATTCTGGGTGATGCCTGGCAGGCAATTACAGGATGCGCACCTGGCGGGCTTTATGGGCAAACGTGGCGGCGGTTTTATGTGTATAGCCTGATATAATATCATATAAAAGAAAAACCAGCCAAAGAATTGGCCGGTCCTACTATTTACTAACCCATCATAAAACTATCTTTTGAATGCAGAATGGATGGGGTGCCTTATCAGGCGTTCTGCATTTCCTTAATTTTTTCGCGGATCCTGGTCTCGATCTCGTTTGACAGCTCGGGGTTGTCGATGAGCAGTTGTTTTACTGCATCGCGGCCCTGGCCGAGTTTATCTGTATTGTAGCTGAACCAGCTACCGCTTTTCTGTACAATTCCCAGTTCCACGCCCATATCGAGGATCTCACCTGTTTTGGAGATACCTTCTCCGAACACGATATCGAATTCTGCTGCGCGGAAGGGGGGAGCTACTTTATTCTTTACCACTTTCACTTTAACCCGGTTACCGATTGCTTCATCACCGTCCTTTATCTGGGCCATACGGCGGATATCGAGGCGGACAGATGCGTAGAACTTCAGGGCATTACCACCGGTAGTTGTTTCGGGGTTACCGAACATCACACCGATCTTTTCACGCAGCTGGTTGATGAAGATACAGATGGTATTGGTCTTATTGATAGTAGCTGTGAGCTTACGTAAGGCCTGGGACATCAGACGAGCCTGGAGGCCCATTTTGCTGTCGCCCATTTCACCTTCCAGTTCACCTTTAGGAACCAGGGCGGCTACCGAGTCGATCACCACTACATCAAGAGCACCAGAGAGGATCAGCCTGTCGGCAATTTCCAGGGCCTGCTCACCGTAGTCCGGCTGAGAGATCAGGAGATTGTCTACATCCACACCTAACTTGCGGGCATAAGCGCTGTCGAAAGCATGCTCGGCATCGATGATGGCGCACATACCGCCTTTCTTCTGAGCTTCTGCGATCGCATGAATGGCGATGGTGGTTTTACCGGATGATTCCGGTCCGTAGATCTCAATGATACGCCCCCTCGGGAAGCCACCGATACCGAGTGCTGTGTCCAGACCGATAGAACCGGTGGATACAACTTCGTGGGGATCCTGGGACTTTTCGTTCATCATCATCACACTGCCCTTTCCAAAATCTTTCTCGATCTTATCAATGGTCAGTTTGAGTGCCTTCAGCTTCTCATTGTTTCCTGCGCCGGAAGTTTCCTTCTCTTTATCTTTTGACATAATGGGTGAGTTTTTAGTAGTTATTAGTAGCAAACGATTGCAATTCAAATGTAGGGATAAAATCTGAAATTCAAACTAATTATTTTAGCAAAATGCCGCTAAAATTTTTGGAGACCATATTTTTATTGATCCTGAATATAATATTATGCGGTTGTGAACGTTTTGTGCAGCAGAAATTTATCCAGTGATAAACCGTTCCCTTCATATGAGAATCACTTCTAATGAGATTGCAGGAAATTGCCGCTACATTCTGGCATCAATAATGAACTCATCCTGCAAAAGGTCGCTGACAGAAAACCGTTATGCATGCGCGAAAATTTCTCCATCCGGCTGCATAACAGAGTGATACTTGCTATATCTTGCCGCTTTCAGCGATTAAAAAGACCTTAAAAAGCATACTTAACTAATTGTATAGTAACATTTTTCTCCGGTTAAATTACCTTTGAAACCCCAGACAGGCATGATGCTTGCTAGGCTTACGGCCAAGGCGAATTGCAGTTATGCCCGGATGGATGTATATTTCTCATTCAAAACAATTAATATGAAGCCCAGACAAGTCTTATTGGTAGCGCTCTCCCCTATCCTCCTTTACTCATGCGTAAGCAAAAAGAAATTTGCCGCTGAACAAGCTAAAGTTGCTGACCTCACGGCACAGAACACAAAACTCACCGGCGACCTGAAAGGTTGTGAAGACCTGAAAGCTGAAGCCGCCCGTAAAGCTGAAGCGCTCCAGAACGAGATCGCAGCGCTGAACAAACAGATCGATTACCTGAAAGAAAACAATACTACAGCCCTGAAACAACTGCAGGACCTGTCAGTTATTTCAAGCTCTCAGGCTGAAAGCATCCGTAAGTCTCTCGACAATATGGGAGCAAAAGATGCTTACATCCAAACGCTCCAGCAGCAGATGGCCAGGAAGGATTCACTCAACATGCAGTTGGTGATGAACCTGAAAGGTGCTATCGGCAACCTGGACGACAAAGACATCAACATCAAAGTTGACAAAGGTGTTGTGTATATCGACATCTCTGACAAGCTCCTCTTCAAGAGCGGCAGCTACGACGTAACCGATGCAGCTAAAACTGTACTGGGTAAAGTAGCAGCAGTTCTGAAGAACCAGCCTGATATCGACTTCATGGTTGAAGGTCATACAGACAATGTTCCTTTCTCCCGCGGACTGCTGGTTGACAACTGGGACCTCTCTGTTAAACGTGCTACTTCTGTAGTTCGCGTTCTTCAGAAAGAGTACGGTCTGGAGCCTGCAAAGATCACTGCTGCCGGCCGTGCCGAATACGTACCAGTTGGTGCTAATGACACAGTTGAAGGTAAAGCTGCTAACCGCAGAACACGTATCGTGATCCTGCCTCAGCTTGACCAGTTCTTCAAACTGCTTGAGAAAAAGCCCTAATCAATTTTACTCCGGGCGGATGCATAAACCGCCGTTATAGCAAAAAGCCATACCAGCCGGTATGGCTTCTTGCATTTATAAACAATTTGGCACAATTACCACGCTGAACTGCACGCTTACGCATTTGTGATTTACATTCCCGGCTTTCTGAATTACATTCGCCGCAAAGAAAAGATCCCCAAATGAAGATTTTATCCCTGCTCTCCACCGGCGTTATTATTCTGTTGGTATTTTTGGGTACTACCGCTCCTATGAGCTCATGTACCAAAACAGAAACAATCAGAGACACTGTTTTGATTCCCTGCAACTGCGATGAAGAATCCCTTAAAAAAGGGCTGGTTGCCTATTACAATTTCAAAGGAGGTAACCTGAACGACAGCTCAGGCAAAGGAAACCATATCACATTCAATAATGCAACCAAAGCCACTGACCGCTTTGGAAATGCAGACGGTGCCTACCTCTTCAATGGTACTGATTCATACATGCAGGTTCCAAACAGCGTGTCGCTTAACCCAACTGTAGATAAAGGGTTTTCCATAATGGCGGTTGTGAAAATGAACGGATTTTATTCAGGTAACTGTAATTCAAGCCAGATCCTTGGCAAACTGGGAGGTAACGATTACGTAACAGGAAGTTATGCCCTGAGGGTATCTGATGCAAGATTTGACTGCAGCGCGCCTATCGATGTAAACAATATGGTATTCCATGCAGGTTATGGAGACAGGAACGTGAACAATGGTGCTGGTGCTGTTGCTGAAAATCCACGTGTTGCAACCAACAAATGGTACACGGTAGTATTCACTTACGGAGACGGTGCAGCAAAAATGTACGTTGATGGTGTGCATAAATACACACAGGCCTTTACTCCAACCTTCACTCCCAATAGTGATCCGCTTACCATTGGAAAGTCTTTGAATCCACAGTTCCCTTACTGGTTCAATGGAGTGATGGATGAGATCAGGATCTATGAAAGAGAACTTTGCAAGGAAGAAGTTACTTTGCTCAGTGAGCTCAAGAAGTAAACAAACCTTATAATATGATATGATTGCACCAGCCTGAAGCTGGTGCAATTTCTTTTAAGCCTGGCCTTTGATCAGCCTGGTTAGTAATTCCAGGTTTACATTCTCCAGCGGGTGAGGAGTATCCGGCAAAATGCAGAGGCTGGCTTTTCCCGCCGGCATGCCACGATAAACAGCAATGGTTTCTTCCAGGGTAACCATCCTGTCTTTATCTCCCTGCATCAGCAGGGCTGGGATCTGCACCAACGGATAATCTTCCGCATTCAGCGCATTGCGCTTGCCCAGCGCCGTTAGCATGGCCCCTGTTCTTACCAGCACTTCTTTCCAGTTTTCAGTACCATGCAATTGCTGTAATTGTTCTGCGAATGCAGGTGCTTTTTCCAGGATCACATCGGCATCAAAGCTGCGTTGCTGTTTGGCGGCAATGGTTTCGTCCCAATAGAATTTAGTGGCCAGGGTGATCAGCCTGCTGATCCGACCGGGATAATGCCGCGCGATATACGTGCCCACATAACCTCCCATACTGTAACCAAATATTTCCGGGGATTGCAACTGGTGCCGGTCCATATATTCAATTACCTGGCGTGCAAACAATTCCATGGAAAAGGCTTCAGCAGGCATAGGCTCTCCGCCGTGGCCAGAGAAATCAATGGCGTGTACCGAATATGAACTGCCGAGCAGGCTGGCAAGTGGCTTCAGTTGGGCAGCGGCGCCGATAGCGCCGTGCAATAAGATGATAGGCTGCATGTTGTTAATGGTATTAGATTCGGATATTGATTGCCGTTATTTACGTAAGCGGGCTTCCTCCAGATCCAGTTCATCTTCTTTCTTCCGGATCAGTTCTTCGGGGAATTGATTTTCGTGCCGCATTTTGTTGAGCTCGGTCCTCCGGGCATCTACCAGTTCCAGCAGCATTTCCCGGTACTTGTGCAGGAACTCGGGCCGTTTCTTCAGCTCTTCTTCTTTCTCCAGTTTGCGGGCAGTGATCTCGGCCATCCGTTTGTAACGGTCGCGGAGCCGGGTAAAGGCATCTATATTATTGGCTTCTTCTCCATATTTATGTTCGATATGATCCAGCGCCACATTGGCGAGGCGCAGCCTGATCTCCTGTTCCTCTTCGTGCTCGTTTTCCGGCACATCGATCTTCAGCCATTTCAGCATCAGCGGCAGGCTAAGTCCCTGGATCACCAGGGTTACCAGGATCACACAGAAGGTAATGAACAGGATAAGATTGCGGTAGGGGAATGCTTTGTCTCCCAGCGCGAGAGGAACAGACAATGCCGCTGCCAGTGAAACAACCCCACGCATGCCGCTCCAGGCAACCAGGAATACACTGTTGGGACCAGGCCTTTCTTCTTTTTCACGCAATTTTTTGCTGAGGATACGTGGTACATAGGCACCGGGAAAAACCCACAGTATACGGATCAGAATAGTAACCACACTGATCACCACTGCATATTTGAAAGACTGCATGATTGAATTCTCTTCCAGCCCTTCTACAATGCCCGGCAGTTGCAGGCCGATAAGTATGAACACCACTCCGTTCAGCAGGAATACCAGGGTATTCCACACACTGGTGGTTTGTATACGGGTATTGTAAGAAAACACATCATGCGAACGCCAGCTCATGAAGAGGCCTCCGCTCACAACGGCCAGGACTCCCGAAAAATGGAAATGTTCCGCCGTGATGTACATAAGATATGGAGAGATAAGTGTGATGGCGGTATCGATACTGGGGGTTGTTGGCAGCCAGCGATGGATCAGGTATTCTACAAATGCGAAGGCCAGCCCGATCACAATGCCCATCAGCGATACCCAGATAAACTCCCCGCCTGCTTTCCAGAGCACAAACTCTCCCGTTACCATTGCCGCAAGCGCAAACCGGAACACTATCAGGGATGAAGCATCGTTCACCAGGCTCTCGCCCTCGAGAATGGTGATCACCCGCCTGGGAACTTTCATTCCCTGGAGCACGCTGGTGGCGGCGATGGCGTCAGGAGGGGAAATGATCCCACCCAGTAAAAAGCCCAGCGCCAGTGTAAATCCGGGGATCATGGCATTGGCGGTAAATGCAACGGCAGCCGACGTGAAGATCACCAGACCGATAGACAAAAGGCTTATCGGGCGTCGGTTTGCCCAGAAATCATTCCAGGAAGTATTCCAGGCCGCAGCATATAATAATGGAGGCAGAAAGATAATGAAGACCACTTCCGGCTCAAGGCTTACCGAAGGCGTGCCGGGGACCAGGCTGATCAGTAAGCCTGCTACCACCAGGAAGATGGGATAGGAGATGCGCAGTTTCTGGCTTAGCATGCTCAGCATAGACACCACAAAAAGCAACGAAAGGATCAGCAATACTTGATTCTGCAGCATTCCCCAAGATAGAAAAAATCAGCGGGAAGAAATTCAACAAACCGTAGAATGATAACAACATAACAGGGTGCGATAAATTTCAACAGAAAAAAAACCGGCTCTTCTAACCATTTCTTTTTAAACATATTTCTGTCCCAAACCATATTTTCCTCCGGGCATGGCAACGGTTTTGAACATAGTTTCAACAAAGACCACGATGAAAAATTTATTTATAGCGGTGATCATAACAGGTGGGTTTGTGGCTTGTAATGATAACAATGGTCGGGACGCTGAATCGTACGACAGCACTAAAACAAACAACAGGTTAGAGGATACAACTCTGCCTGCACCCGAAGATTCCCTCAGAAGCGATACCATAAGAATGGATACCGCAAACAGGCCAAAGGGAGGCATTGACTCAATCAGGCACAAATACTAGGGTTGGATCACCAACCATTTCCGTTGTAAAAATGAACCTGCAACGGGAAAGAGAAGCCGTCTGTAACCAGGCGGTTTCTTTATTTCTGGCAACAAAATTGAATGACATAAATCAAATTATGTAAATCATGCGCACCCTCTTATGCTGTGGGGTAGCATTGCTGCTGCTGGTGGGATTTGTGCCGGCAGTTATCAATACCTCATCCACAGAACACCACTTATCTTATAATTCCCAACAAAGGGCCAATCTCTCCCTGAACAGTATCCGGTATGTGTACTCAAACAAGGTCAGGGGAAGCAGCTTCCGGAGGTTCCGCCCGGAGCCATCACCTGCAGAATCAAAAAACAGCTACTTACATTATACAGCGAATGCCATCTCCTGTGGCATAACAGCTGATACGTCTTTAAATGGACAATGGTACCTGGTTCCGGCCCTGCCTTCGGACACAGCATCCGGACAGTTTCCTTCGCTAAAATTCAACCTGAAAAACAAAACCTTCAGCGGTCATACAGGTTGTAATACCATGCAGGGCTCATTCACGCTGACAGACAGCAGCCTTCATTTCAATGACAATATTAAGATGTCCCGGAAGATCTGTACAGGTTATAATGAAGCGGCTTTCCTGAAGAATTTATTCATGGCCAACAGGTATACGCTCCGCGACTCCACACTCACACTGTGGTTTGACCAGACAGAACTTTCACATTGGACACGCAAGCCACAGCGTGGCTCAAAGGTTCAATCCACCTGATGAGGATATTCATCAGCCAGTTTCCTGATTTTTATTCAGCCATTCCCGGTGCTGAACAACTGCTCTTATATCTCCATAGCTGAATCCGTCTCCCAGTTTTTCTTTGATAGCTGTTGCAGTAAGTGTTTCCTGATGGGCGGAATCCAGCAAGGCCAGCACTTCCCGCACTTTGTCCGGTTCCACAAGCTGGGTTACCTGTACTTCTCCGGCTGCAATGAATGAAATGAGATGACTCTCGATGGTACCGTTGGCCAGGTTGCGAAGGCTCGCGATCTCGGGGATAGTTTTGCCTTCCCGGAATAATTTGAGGGTGATGCGGTTGGTTTCGCCTTTGGCAGCCTTTGATGTTTTCTTTTCTTCCTTCTGAACCACATCCTGTTCTTCTGATCTGGTCCGGTGTGCTTTCTGCTGCTCTTCCACTTCCTGCAGCAGTTCCCCGGCCTTACGGCCCTGCACCAGCCCTGTCGCTATCTGAATAGCCAGCTGCAATTCCTGTTTCTTTCTTTCCGGCAGCAAAGCCAGTTCATTCAGTTCGCGCACATATTTTTTGATGCGTTGTTTGATGCGGATCTCTTCTGCATGATCACGGATGGACTGAATCAGCTGATCGAGCGGTTGCAGAAAATATTCGCTGGCGGCGGCTATTCGCTGACGGAGGAACTGAAAGTTATCCTGTTCAGCAAGCGGTAACAGCTGTTCCAGCTGACGCATGAACCTTCCGGCCATATCCTCATGCTGTAATACAGTACGGGTTATACCCTGCGCCCAGGTAATGGCACCGTTCATATCCGCCAGTTGCCGGTTGGGATAATCATCATAATGTTCCTTGAATGCCTCCGACATTTTGGTAAAGTCGAAGGTCCTTACCAGGGAGCGCGCAATAAACAACTTCTGTTCTTCTTCCAGTAGCTGATGAAGCATATCTTCCGCCTGTTCCGTGCGTATGAATTCAAGGGTGCGATTATCTGTCTGGATACAATGCGGCTGGATGCGCGAGAAAAGAATAAGTCCCTGCAAGGAGGTAAGGCGGCTCAGTGCCACGTATACCTGCCCGGGTGCAAAGGACGAGCCAGCATCGATGATGGCTTTTTCAAAAGTAAGTCCCTGGCTCTTGTGAATAGTGATGGCCCATGCCAGCCGGATGGGATATTGTGCGTAACTGCCCAGTTCTTCTTCTTCGATATTGTCTTCCTCCCGGTTGTACTGGTATCTGATATTCTTCCAGGTTTCTTTCTCCAGTTCCATTTCATACGATTCCCCCGGGAAAGTGACAAAGATCTTATCTCCTGCAATTCGGCTGATCACTGCGATCTTACCATTATAATATCTGCGGCTTTCGCCTTTATCATTCTTAATGAACATGATCTGGGCGCCTTCTTTCAGCTGCAGCAGTTTTTCTGCCGGTAGTGCTTTCTCATTGAAGTCCCGCGTGATCACGCCTTCAAAAGAATGAAGGTTGCCCGGCAGCTTGCTCAGTTGCTGCTGATTGATGGTGTCTGCCCTTGAATTATGAGTTGTAAGAACGATATAATTTTCTCCGGCCTCCTGTTGGTAGCCGGGTTTGTAATGCTGATGGAGTCTGTCGAGGTCCTGATTACTGACCGTATTGTTCCGGATATTGTTCAGGATCTGGATGAAATCTTCTTCATGCTGCCGGTAGATCTTTTTCAGTTCCAGGTACACCGGCGGATGCTGATGCAGTACCTGTGCATCGAAGAAAAAGGGGCTTTTATAATGCGCTTTCAGGATGTCCCATTCTTCGTTGCTCACTACGGGTGGCAGTTGAAAGAGATCGCCAATATATAATAATTGTACGCCGCCGAATGACTGATCGGGTTTGCGGCGGACATGGCGGAGGATGAGATCGATCTCGTCAAGGAGGTCGGCGCGGAGCATGCTCACTTCATCTATCACCAGGAGTTCCAGCTCGCGCAGGAGCTCTTTTTTATCCCTGCTCAGTTTCAGGTTCTTCAGTAAAGTATTGGGATTGTTGAATTGCTGATTGCTGTTCCATCCTGCGAGTGGAGAGGGGACGAAAGCGCCGAATGGCAGTTGGAAGAAAGAGTGCATAGTAACTCCTCCCGCATTGATTGCGGCAACACCGGTTGGTGCAATGATAGCCATTCTCTTGTTTGTGTTCTCGCGGATGTATCGCAGGAAGGTGGTTTTGCCGGTTCCTGCTTTTCCGGTGAGGAAAAGGTGCCGGTTGGTTTGGTTGACGAACCGGGCTGCGAGGTAGAAGAGATGGTTGGAAGCATCGGGAGTCGACATGTTCTTTCCACTTTGCGGCAAGATAAGCAAGAATCATTGAATTCGGTCCAAAAATAATTGCTTTTCAGGTGTTCGTTGGCGTTATATTGTCGTCATTGGCTCATTTTGCGGTAAGCCTTGCCGGTGGTGGGTTTCAGGAGATGGAATAATAGAAATATTTTGTGTGTTTTTCCATTATTTTGATGGCCTGTTTTATGATATGCCGGGCTGAAGGGATGTGAGGGGTCCTGGTCTTCAAAACATACCATTTACAGCCCGGCGCTTCCCCAAAGCCCAGACACTCCCTGGCAGATCCCGATAGCACCACCAAAAGTGTGGGGCATGTATTGCAGCCAATCATCTCTTCTTTCCACATCCTTCCGCATATACCTCAATCCTTCGTAAATTGCACCCATGATTGATTACCTAAAAGGATTGAACGACAGGCAGCGTGAAGCTGTTCTCCATAAAGACGGGCCATTGATGATTGTTGCAGGTGCGGGAAGTGGAAAAACAAAAGTGCTGACCACCCGCATTGCGCACCTGATGGCCAGCGGGGTGGATGCTTTCAATATCCTGGCGCTGACCTTTACCAATAAGGCGGCCAAGGAAATGAAGGAACGTATTGAACATATTCTTGGTAACTCCGATGCACGCAACCTGTATGTGGGAACCTTCCACAGCGTGTTCGCCAGGATACTGCGCAGCGAAGCGCACCGCCTGGGTTATCCCAATAACTTCACCATTTATGATACGGATGATGCCAAGAGTGTGGTGAAAGCGGTAATCAATGAAATGAACCTGGATGACAAAACCTACAAGCCATCCAATATCTATAACAGGATCTCCTCGGCCAAGAACGCCCTGGTAGGCCCCGTTGAATATGCCAACGATTATGGCCTGCAGCAGGAAGACCTTCGTTCCAACCGTCCGGCTACAGCCCAGATCTATGATGCCTATGTAAAACGCTGCTTCAAGAATGGCGCAATGGACTTTGATGACCTGTTGCTGAAATTCTATGAACTGCTGAAGCACTTCCCCGAAGCGCTGATCAAGTACCAGCGTAAATTCAAATATATCCTCATCGATGAGTATCAGGATACCAACCCAGCGCAGTATGAAGTGATCAAGCTGCTGGGTGCTATGAACGAGAATGTGTGCGTGGTGGGTGATGATGCACAAAGTATCTACGGTTTCCGTGGAGCCACTATCGAGAACATCCTTCAGTTCCAGAAGGATTATGAAGATGCGAAGGTGGTGAAACTGGAACAGAATTATCGTAGTACAAAATCTATTCTGAATGCGGCCAATGAGGTGATCAAGAATAATAAAGGCCAGATCCCGAAAGACCTCTGGACGGAAAACAGTGATGGAGAGAAGATCCGCCTGGTTCGCACCATGACGGACAATGACGAAGGCAAATTTGTGGCAGATACAATCCAGGAACAGAAGCTCCGCAATCATTATAACAACAGGGATTTCGCAATCCTTTACCGTACGAATGCACAGAGCCGTGCGTTTGAAGAGGCGCTCCGCCGCATGGGTATTGCTTATACCATGTATGGAGGCACCAGCTTCTATTCACGTAAGGAGATCAAGGATTTTGTGGCCTACCTGCGAATAATCGTGAACCCGAAGGATGAAGAGGCACTCAAAAGGATCATCAACTACCCGGCAAGAGGGATCGGCAAAACCACTATCGATAAGGCGTTGCTGGTAGCCAACACCCATAACATCTCCGTGTGGGAAGTGCTGGAGCAGGCGCAGATCTTCGGATTCAAGAGCAATACACTGGAGGCCATAGATGGTTTTGTGACCATGGTGAAGAGTTTTGCCAGCATGCTGGAGACCAGGAATGCATCTGATGTGGCGGTTCATGTGGGTAAGCAAACCAATCTTGTAAAAGAACTTTTCAACGATAAGAGCACTGAAGGTGTAGCCCGTTATGAGAATATCCAGGAATTGCTGAACTCCATCAAAGAATGGGTGGAGAGCCCTGACAGTGATGAAACAGGCGAAGTAACGGACAAAGGCCTGGGTGCATATCTGCAGCAGATCACCCTGCTTACAGATGCAGACGATAAAGATCCCAACGCAGATACGGTAAAACTGATGACCATTCATGCGGCAAAAGGACTGGAGTTCTCCTGCGTGTTTGCGGCAGGTCTGGAAGAAATGCTTTTCCCCAATGCCATGAGCATAAACAGCAAGGAAGAGCTGGAGGAAGAAAGACGTCTTTTCTATGTAGTGGTTACCCGTGCAAAGGCGAGGCTCTGGGTTACCTATGCAAATACACGCTACCGGTTTGGTCAGCTGGTGCAGAATGAGCCAAGCCGTTTCATAGATGAGCTGCCTGATGAGTTCCTGGATCGTAGTTTCGCCGGTGGCGGAGCCCGTAACCAGACCAGCGGTGGCGGATGGGGAAGTGGCGGCCGCAGTGCTTATGATCGTATGCATGGAGGCGGTGGTGGATATGGCAATTCAGCAAAAGATGCTGAAAAACTGTATGGACCTCCTCCCACAAAAAAACCGGCTGTGCCTTCTTATGCACCTGCAAAGCCTGTTGCTCCGAAAGTGGTGGAGCATACGCCCAGTGAGGATTTTGTGGCAAGTGATATTTCTGCGCTGGCAGAAGGTAACAAGGTGGAGCACCAGAAATTCGGTTTTGGTGAAGTGGTAAAACTGGAAGGTTCTTCTCACAATCCCGTTGCTACAATTAAGTTTGATAAGAACGGAGAGAAGAAGATCATGCTGAACTATGCCAAGCTCCGCATCATAGGATAGGTAAAATAAAAAGGTTCAAAATACTGCCCGGTTGTTTTCCCCAACCGGGCTTTTTATGATATTACCCAATGGATTGAAGCCTTAAGTATTCATTGTCAAGCGCTCAGAAATTACAGGCCGATGATAAAATTCTACGATATTTAAGACCTTCATTTTGTTCCTCAGTGGGTATAATCGTAACTTTAAGAGAAGCCCCGGACCCATTACTGAGTGTATAAAAGTGATGGCATGAATGAAAAGAAGGAACAAAAAACTGATCCTCAGGCTTGTTCATATATTACCTTCAACACGGTTGATTGGGTGGACGTGTTCGTGCGTCCGGTATACAAGCAGATCATCATAGATGAGTTGAACTGTTGTATCGTATCCAAGGGGTTGATCGTGTATGCCTGGTGCCTGATGAGCAATCATCTTCATCTGCTGGCGAGGAACAGTGATCCCGGCGGCCTGGCCCGCATTGAAAAGGATTTCAAAAGAGTTACCACCAATAAAATTCTGGAAGTACTGGATACGGAGACCGATCTCCGGAAAGACTGGATGCTCAGCAGGTTTGAGCATTGCAGCCAGTCGCTCAAGCGGATTGAGAAATTCCAGGTTTGGCAGACCTGCAGCAACCCTTCATTCATAGATTTCAAGGATGTGTTCAAACTGAAGGAAAAAGTGCTGCATATTCACGAGAACCCTGTCCGGGATGCCATCGTTGACAGACCGGAGGATTATGTGTTCAGTTCGGCCAGGGATTATGCCGGCCTGAGAGGCCAGGTCAGAACCACGGTGATAGACTTCAAAGACCTGCTGAAGAAGATGATCAGGACCTGATCATAATTTTTCCACGGCTGCGGTGAGCGCAGCCACATTCTTTTTATCGTTCCCCACAAATATCAGTTTGCCGATAATGGCCACGGGCCTTTTAAGGAAAGTGTATTCTTCGAGGATGAGATCCCGGTAATCCTTTTCGGTGAGGTTTTTGTCTTTCAGGCCCAATTCCTTGTATTTGAGCGCCCTTCTGCTGAAAAGTGACTCATAGGAACCACTGAGCGCCTTCATTTCGTCGAGCTGGGCAG